>NZ_JAXBLX010000060.1:0-27219 GCF_037027555.1 Halalkalibacter kiskunsagensis
GCCAGGACGTTGCCAGGCAGATAAAAGACAATCCAATTGGATTGTCTTTTTTGTGCGCATAAACAGACTGTTCAAGGTGCAATTGAATTAGCAAGACAAATTGCCAACTATCAAGCTCGTATATAAACAGACTAACATCAGCTATTCAAGAGTCGTTTTGCATACTTCTTTTCAGCGTATGGAAAATAGAATATATCAAGTTCCAATGATAGAATAAAATAGAGTAATGAATATGAATAATAAGGTAACGAACACTAGAAAAGGAAGAAGGTTCATAATGGAAGAAGCAGATTTGAAAAAAAAGCTAGCAGGGGAAAAAGCTGTTGAGTATATTAAGGATGGGATGACATTAGGACTTGGTTCTGGATCGACGGTTTATTGGACGCTCAAAAAACTAGGTGAGCTAGTGAAGAAGGGATTGGATATAAAAGGAGTACCATCCTCTCTTCGCACAGAAGGGTGGGCGCAGAGTTTCGGAGTCCCTTTAACCGATTTCCAGAAGGTGAGACAGTTAGACTTGGCAATCGATGGGGCAGATGAAGTTGATCCTCACTTTAATCTAATAAAAGGTGGGGGCGGGTCTTTAGTTAGAGAAAAAATTGTGAATGCTGCATCTAATAAGGTGATTATTGTTGTCGATGAGAGTAAAATCGTTACCAGGCTAGGGAAGTTTGCGCTTCCTATTGAGGTTGTCCCTTTTGGCTGGGAAGTTACGGCGTCATACATTTCGGAACTTGGCTGTAAGCCAATTCTTAGGAAAAGAGAAAATCAAGTGTTTGTATCAAACAACGGTAACTATATCCTCGACTGCTTATTTGACAAAATAGAGATTGCGAGTGAGCTACATTTAAGAATAAAGGAAGTGGTAGGAGTAGTAGAAACCGGTTTGTTTATTGGAATGACTGACATGGTTATTGTTGGAATGAGCTCGGGTGTTCAAACAATAAATAAATAACTCGTTCTCCTAAGGAAGAAACTATTTACGAAAGAAACAAATACCCAATGGGCCAATTGCTCCCATTGGGTTTATTAATTAGTTTTTTTTGTTTTAAATTTAAAAAAGTAAATAATAACGATAATCGTAAGAACAGCTGAGAATGCGAAGTAAATCATTAATTTATACGTCTCAAATGATTGTTTCACATGATACCATTTTATTCCTAGCTCATAGCCTGATAATACAAATAAGGTAACCCAAAAAAGGGCGCCAATGTATGAGTAGAGCATAAATGTTCGAAGGTTCATACGAGAAATACCAGCTAAATAGCCTGTTAAATGCCTAACACCAGGGATAAAATAGCCTAGTAATAAAAACCAAGCACCATGCTTCGAAAAAAGCTGTTGTGCTTTTTCAATTTTTGGCTTTGTTATATAAATTTTATCACCGTATTTTAATAGAAAGGGAAGGCCTAATTTTGCACCTAGGATGTAACTAATCGTTATCCCGATAACAGAACCTAGGTAAGAGCTAATTAATGCGGTAAATAAATTGACTCTACCAAGATAGGAATAATAGCCAATTGTTAAGAGCAGCACCTCATCAGGGATAGGAAGTCCAACAATCCCACCAACAAGTGCAATAAATATACCAAAATAACCATACTCAAAGATTAAATGTTTTACGATTTCCATAATATCTTCCTGTTCTTATAGAGGCTATATCTTATTATAGCTAATATTCGTTCAGGAAACGAGGTGATAAATGATGGAATAATAAAAGAGTACCGAAACAAGACCAATCACTTTGTAAAAAAAGTAAAAGTTCTTGTCTACGGTACGAATGAGTTACTTAAAGAAACTCTAGTAAACTAGTTGCGATTGTAAAGTAGATTAATAACCCGAGAATATCATTGACGGTTGTGATAAACGGTCCAGATGCAAATGCTGGGTCTATTTTTAATTTATTAATAATAAGTGGCACTGTAGCTCCGATAACGGTTGCTACACTTAGTGAACAAAAAATAGATATGCCGACAATGACAGCTAGCATAAAGCTACCATAAAAAATAGGAATAATAATGAGTAGGGCAAGTGCACAAATGATTCCAATCATCATTCCAGTGCTAAATTCCCGCAAGAGTGTCCGAGCTAACCCTTTTTTCTCAAGTGTACCAAGTGCTAATCCGCGAACAACAACGGCAAGGGATTGGGTACCTGCATTTCCAGCTGATCCCATTAGAAGTGGAATGAACGCAGCTAATAACACAATTTGACTAAGTGTTTCTTCAAATTGATCGATAACCCCCGCAGTAATTAGACCAAAAAACATGAGCAGAACAATCCAGGGGGCCCGCTTTTTAGCCGCAGTAAATGCTGAAACGTTGACATCTGTTGCCCCCCTAGAAGCAGTAAATTCGCCTAAATCCTCTGTTGCTTCATCTTCAATAACATCGATGACATCATCAACTGTAACAATACCAAGTAAGACTCCGTTAGGACTGACAACAGGAGCTGCTAGAAAGTCATACTTTTTAATAAGTTTGGCGACATCTTCTTGATTAGCCGAAGACCCTACTGATACTACGCGTGTGCTCATAAGGTTTTCTACTAGTTCATTTGATTGAGCGGTAATTAAATCTCGTAATGAAACAACCCCGACGAGTTGTTCGTGTTCATCAACTACATAAAGGTAGTAGATCGTTTCAGCATTCGGTGCTTCCATGCGTAATTGTTCAATCACTTCTTGAGCCGTATTTGTTGAGGAAAGAGAGATAAACTCTTTCGTCATAATCGATCCAGCTGTTTTGGGAGGATAAGCCATTAATTCTTTTACATCATCTGCATCATCTGTATTCATTGCCGTTAAAATTGCTTGAGCTTCAACTTGGTCGAGTTCTGCTAAAAAAGTAGCAGCATCATCTGCATAGAGGTGATTGATCATTTCCGCTGCATATCTTTCATCAAGTTCAATAATTAACTCTTTTTGTTCTGATAGTTCAAGCGCTTGAAAAATATCAGCCATTGTCTCAGCGGTAATGATCGCATAAAGTTTTTGACGATCTTCACTTTCTAACATAATATAAAAATCGGCTTGATCGGTCGGATGAAGCTGTAAGAAGTCTTCACGAAATTGATCAAGTTCTTCTTTTGTTAAAAGTTGAAGTAAATGGTTACAGTACTCTTCTCTCGTATCTTTGTTAAGTTTCACCATGTTATGACCTCCTTCTACGCGTTAGTCACCACAGGCATCAGGTGCATGTGGAAGTTAAATAAATGTTTGTTTAAATGTGTCCTATTGGGTTCAGGCTCAGAACTCATATCCGTACATGCACCTCCTTAACAAAGTTGATATAAAGCGGTTAGGTAGCCGCCTACTTTAAAAATAAAAGGACACCTCATCGAATGTGAGGTGTCCTTTTAAAACACAAATAATCCTTCTGACCTGCTTAGAAGTTCGTCCTCCATTCGTAGAGCTTTAGCACTGTGCGGCATAGGCAAAAAGCCAGCTACATTAAGAACTACCTTATGTCGATAGTTCCTGTTGACCCATTGGCGTCTTTGGACATTTTTGGGCAGCAGCGTATCTCCTGCACAGGAGCCTCACCTAACGAGGTATTCACTTTTTTTCACATCCTCTACCCTATAACATATGCAAGACTCTGTCAATCGTTCTTAAGAGATTACTAGGCAAGTAAGAAGAGGTGGTAAACTACAAGAAAAATATAGAAATCGAACATCTAGATAGCAGCAAAAAATAGTGATCAAATACTAGAATGGAAGTAGTTCACCTTGCGACCTTTTCTTTAGTAGGATAAAATCAAACTATTCACACGAATGAAGGAGCTCTAATGTTGAAAGTGGAATTGGGGAAAAATATAGTTGCGATTGCTATTGGTGCAGCAATCGGGACAAGCCTTCGCTATTACTTAAATTTATATACGTTAGCAACAGGTTATCCAATAGGAACATTGATCGAAAATCTTAGTGGAAGTTTACTGCTTGGTTTTTTAACTGGATGGTTTACTTTTAAAATCCCGCGTAATTGGGTTAAAGCAGGTCTTGGCGTTGGACTTTGTGGCGGGTTTACGACGATGTCTACGCTTGCTAGTGATAGTATATTTTTATTTCTTGAGCATTCGTGGTGGCTAAGTGCCGTGTACTTAGCTGCATCTGTTTTTGGCGGAGTAATATGTGCATTATTTGGTTACTTGATTGGTCAAAAACTAGGAAAACGCAAAGTATTGCAGAGGGAGAAGATAGGATGAATTTTCTACTCGTTAGTTTAGGCGGAGCAACTGGTGCGATTTTTCGTTACTTGTTAGGTTTGGCTGTAATGAAGCGATTTTCTTCTCCACCTTTTCCGTTTGCCATGCTTGTTGTGAACATCCTAGGTTCGTTAGGATTAGGGGTGTTTTATGGTGTTTATTACGGTGCAATCCCGCTTGGATCCTATGGAGAACCTGCTTTTCTTTTTGTTGGGATCGGTTATTTTGGGGCCTTTACAACGTTTTCGACGTTTAGTACTGAATCGGTTCAACTCGTACAAAAGAAAGCGTGGAAACCACTTTTCTGTTACATAAGCTTATCTATTATTGGTTCAGTGATGATGTTTGTTCTTGGATTTGCAACGATGAAAGAATTATAGGTAGGGGATGAATGAAATGAAAGAAACAAATTTCAATACGAAGACGGTTCATTTTCAAACGAAAGAACCTGCAAGAAATGCAAGTAAGGCGAAACCAATTTATCAAACGTCTGCATTTGTTTTCTCGGATTTAGATGATATGGAAAGTTTTTTTGAAGGAGATAAAGAATATCTCTACTCTAGATACAGCAACCCGAATACTGATGATCTTGGCAAAGGTGTCGCACTACTAGAGGAAACGGATGATGGAGTAGCAACTTCGTCTGGAATGTCTGCAATTTTAGCTGGAGTTCTTGCGGTGGCGGGACCTGGTGACCATATTATTGCTTCAGATGATTTGTACGGAGGAACGTATCAATTATTTGCAGTAGAGATTCCTAATTTTGGGATTGATGTCAGCTTTGTTTCATTTCAAGATATAGCTGTTGTTAAAGAGGCTTTTACAGATAAAACGGTTTTACTTTACACAGAGTCTGTTACCAATCCACTTCTTCGTGTTGAGAAATTAGAAGAAGTATTCGCGCTTGCAAAAGAAAAAGGCGTTAAGGCAATGATTGATAACACGTTTGCAACTCCTTATTTGTTGCAACCAGCAACCCTTGGGGCTGACCTTGTTGTCCACAGTGCAACGAAATATATCGGTGGTCATAGTGATGTAACGGCGGGTGTTCTAGTTGGAGAACAATCATTAATTGATATTGCCAAAAGCAAAGTCATCACATTAGGATGTAACTTAAGTCCATTTGAGGCATGGCTTGCATGCCGTGGACTTAAAACGCTAAGCGTACGCATGGAAAGGCAAAGCCATAACGCGAAAAGGCTTGCTGATGCACTTAAAGCCCACGCAGGTGTTGAACGAGTGTTCTATCCGGAGTTTGTATCAGAAAAAGGAAATGGAGCGATGGTCAGTGTGGACTTAGCTGGTCATATTAATGTCGAGCAGTTTTTCCGCTCACTCGGGTGGGTGAAAATTGCCCCAACATTAGCAGGTGTTGAAACGACAGTGTCGTATCCACTGCGCACATCTCACCGTACGGTTCCAGATCAACTGAGAAAAGAGCTTGGAATAGGAACACAATTGGTTCGTATCTCTGTTGGAATTGAAGACGAAAACGATATTATCGAAGCATTTACTCAAGCGATTGAAAAAGCGTAATCAGCAAAGGAAGGAGCTCGTAGTGGCTATTTTTACACTATGGGCTCTTTTTTTATTATTTTTTTTGAAAAATATATAAATACTTGCATTCTCTACACCAGCATGGTATTATAGATCTTGTGTCAGAGAAACAAAGTCTGGTGGCGATAGCAAAGAGGTCACACCCGTTCCCATGCCGAACACGGTCGTTAAGCTCTTTTGCGCCGATGGTAGTTGGGGGCTTCCCCCTGTGAGAGTAGGACGTTGCCAGGCTTTAATTCTTTGTATAAACTAAGTTGATGTTGGTTAGACTATATTTTGTAGAGGGATTGACTACTTCTACAAATTAGCATCACCAAAACTATATAACGACGTGGGGGTGGAGCAACGAGCATTTCATCGTCGAAATCACTACGAGTAACATTGACGCATAGACGTCATTGAAAGACTAGAAGAGGAAAATGTCCTCTTCATTGAAATAACATCATCTATTTGTTTTATAACGACGCGGGGTGGAGCAGTCTGGTAGCTCGTCGGGCTCATAACCCGAAGGTCGGCGGTTCAAATCCGTCCCCCGCAATACCAAAGAAAAAGCCGAAACATATGTTTCGGCTTTTTCTTTTAATTTCAGATGATGAACTGCCTCTCTTCTAGTAATGAAAATTTTTTAAAAAAACCGGAAAATCACTAATAAATTGACGAGGCCCTATTTATATTAGGCTTTTTTATGAAAATCGGATAAACTAGAATAGACATACCTTAGGAGTAAAAGAGTCCTAAGGTTTTTTTGTAGAAGAGATGAGATTGTTGGGGGATCGGTTACAATGGAAGATGAGTTTGCGTTTATTTCTAACATAACTCCTAAACGCTCGTATCAGAAAACACTTGTACGAGGGATAGGCGACGATGCGGCGGTTTACTCAGGAACACAGAACATGGACGAGGTTGTTTGTGTCGATACGATGGTAGAAGGAGTACACTTTCGGCGTGATACGCTTTCGCCTTTTCAAATAGGTAAAAAAGGGTTAGCTATTAATATAAGTGATTTAGCGGCTATGGGGGCTGTTCCTACCTATTACCTTGTTTCAATCGCTGTTCCAGCTGCTTGGACAGAAGGTGAGCTTACAGATCTATATAAAGGGATGGATGAGTTGGCTAAAAAGTATCAGATGGATTTGATTGGCGGAGATACAGTATCAACAAAAGATGCACTTGTGTTAA
Organism: Halalkalibacter kiskunsagensis; assembly: GCF_037027555.1. Lineage (NCBI taxonomy): Bacteria > Bacillati > Bacillota > Bacilli > Caryophanales > Bacillaceae > Halalkalibacter > Halalkalibacter kiskunsagensis. The sequence goes on from NZ_JAXBLX010000060.1 coordinate 6,942, forward strand.
CCGTCACAGCCATTGGTATTGTTGAAAAAGGAAGGGCGAGGTTCCGAGACCAAGCGAGAGCTGGAGATCGGTTATTTGTTACTGGTTATGTTGGTTCATCCGCAGCGGGGTTAGACCTCTTGTTTGAAAAAAGCTTAGATGGAGTATTTACAGAACAGGAACAAAGTCTTGTGAAAGCTCATCAAGAACCAAAGCCGCACATTGAAGAAGGTCGACTATTGGCGACTTCGTCAAAACGAATTGCATTAAATGATGTGAGTGATGGAGTGGCAAGTGAAGCGCATGAACTCGCAGAATCAAGTGGCGTACGTATAGTCATTGAAGCAGGGGCCCTGCCAATTCATGAGGCGATGGAGAAGTATTCAAGGCAAAGGCAAATAGATTTGGCTCTTTTTGGAGGGGAAGATTTTGTCTTGATTGGGACGGCTCAAGAAGAGGATGTTAAACAATTACAAGTTATTTTTCATAAAAAAGGATTACGGTTTCAAGTCATTGGGTTTGTTGAAGAAGGCGAACCAAGTGTATGGTTAAAAGAAGAAGGTCAATTGAAAAAGATAGAGAAGCATGGATACAATCATTTTCAAAAGCGTGGGTGAAAGACATGGAAAAATGGACAAAGATAACCCAATCGCCTGATGAGACACAGAAGCTAGCGGAAAAGCTAGGCACGCTCGTGCAACCAGGTGATGTGATAACATTAGAAGGTGACTTAGGAGCTGGCAAGACCAGTTTTACAAAAGGGTTAGCAAAAGGACTCGGTGTGAAGCGAGTTGTTAATAGCCCAACCTTTACAATTATAAAAGAATACAAGGGACGGTTACCACTTTATCATATGGATGTGTACCGTATGGAAGATGAAATGGAAGATTTAGGGTTGGAAGAATATTTCTACGGAGAGGGAGTTTCGGTGATTGAGTGGCCGAGTATGATCAAGTCACAGCTCCCTGAGGATCGTCTAATCATTTCACTATTCCATTTAGGAGAGACAAGCCGAAAAATAATGATCGCTTCAAAGGGAAACCGCTCTTTAGAGTTAAGTAAGGAGTTGCAATCATGAGTAAGACTTTAGCCATTGATACGTCTTCTTTTGTAATGGGAATTGCAGTGACAGAAGGAGAGAAGACACTTGGAGAAATTACAACAAATATAAAAAAGAATCATTCGATTCGTATAATGCCAGCAATTGATAATTTAATGAAAGAAGTTGGAGTTAAGCCAAAGGAACTAGACCGGATTGTCGTCGCAAATGGACCGGGATCATACACGGGTGTGCGCATTGGGGTCACGACAGCAAAGACACTTGCATGGTCACTATCTATTCCCGTTATTGGTGTTTCTAGTTTGGCTGTTATTGCTCAAACTGGGCGCTTCTTTCAAGGAATTGTATCACCGATTATGGATGCAAGACGTGGGCAAGTGTATACAGGGCAATATCAGGCCCAAGGGACGCTCGTTAAAGAAGTTGCGAGTGACCGTTTAATCATGCTGGAGGATTGGCTTTTTCATTTAAAAGCCTTCAATAAACCTGTGTTATTTATTGGACAAGATGTTGAGCTACATCGCTCGATGATTTTGGACATGCTACAAGAGCAGGCGCATATTGCTAAAGGTTCGATGATGTTACCTAGGCCGGCTGAACTAGCGAATTTAGGACAAATAATGGCAAACGAAAACAGTACACATACATTTGTGCCGAATTACTTGCAGTTAGCAGAAGCGGAAGCTAATTGGCAAAAAGCACAGCGAGAAAAGGGTATGGCCAATGATTGAACAAGGAAAAGAAACGATACGATTTATGACGCTAGAGGACATAGAAGCGGTTATGGATGTAGAACGCGATGCCTTTTCAACACCATGGGACCCAGCTATTTTTATCAATGAGCTTACATCGAACCAGTTTGCGCAATATCTTGTATATGAGGTAGAGGATAACATTATTGGCTACTGTGGTTTGTGGGTAGTGATGGATGAAGCTCAAATTACTAATGTTGCGATTCATTCAAAATATCGAGGACAAGGTCATGGAGAACGCTTGCTACGTTATGTGATGGCGTTTTTAGTGCAAATGGGAGTGTTGAAACTCTCATTAGAAGTACGCGTTTCCAATGTAATTGCACAAAAATTATATCGAAAAATGGGCTTCGTTGAAGGTGGAATACGGAAAAATTATTATGCAGACAATTTAGAAGATGCTTTAGTAATGTGGGTGAATATAGATGAATGAACATAAATTAATTTTAGCAATTGAAACAAGCTGTGATGAGACATCAGCTGCAGTCATTGAAAACGGAACGACGATTGTAAGCAATATCGTATCTTCTCAAATTGAAAGTCATAAACGATTTGGGGGAGTTGTACCAGAAGTCGCTTCGCGTCATCATGTTGAGCAGATTACAGTTATTATTGAACAAGCGATGGAAGAAGCAAAAGTTACGTTTGCGGACTTAAGTGCGGTTGCTGTTACTGAAGGTCCTGGTCTAGTAGGTGCCCTACTCATAGGGGTCAATGCAGCAAAAGCGATTGCCTTTGCCCACGACATTCCTCTTATTGGGGTTCATCATATTGCTGGACATATATATGCTAATCAACTCGTGTCTCCGCTCTCTTTTCCATTGATAGCGCTAGTTGTATCTGGTGGGCATACGGAATTAGTTTATATGAAGGAAGACGGCGATTTTAAGATTATTGGTGAAACTAGGGATGATGCAGTAGGGGAGGCTTATGACAAAGTAGCGCGTACACTTGGTTTGCCGTATCCTGGAGGACCGCATATTGACCGCCTTGCACAAGAAGGACAAGAATCAATTAAATTTCCACGGTCGTGGCTAGAAGCAGATTCTTACGACTTTAGTTTTAGTGGATTAAAATCAGCGGTCATTAACAAGCTACATAATTTGAAACAACGTGATGAGGAAGTAAAAATAGAAGATGTTGCTACAAGTTTTCAAGCAAGTGTAATTGATGTTCTTGTTGGGAAAACAAAGCGAGCAGTTGAGCAATATGAGGTGAAGCAATTGCTTTTAGCTGGTGGCGTAGCGGCAAACAAAGGCTTACGAAAAGCATTAGAAGAGGAGTTCGGACCTTCAAGTGTCGACCTTCTAATTCCGCCATTATCGTTATGTACAGATAATGCAGCTATGATTGGTGCTGCGGCTAGTGTTAAATTACGAAATAATAAGTTTGCGGCTTTTGATTTAAATGGAAATCCTGGACTTGACTTGGAACAACAGTAAATATGTTTAAAACCACTTATTGGAGCGAATGCTATCATTAGGTGGTTTTTCTTGTCGGAAAACGTCAAAAATAGTTGTTAACAACATTTATCCACAATGTTGTTAACAATGTGGGTAAATAGAAAAAAACTAGAAAAGACGCGACTGTATTTTGTTATTAACTTATATGTGGATAAGTTGGTGGATAATGTGAATAAATACAAAAAACCTTTGAGAACAAGGGTTTCCCCTGTTAGTAACTATGTGGATAGTGTGGATATGTCAGAAAATTAGCTTAAAAAGGTTGAGGGCGATGTGGAGAAAGATTGTTTTGTTCGTTGTAATTTGCTTGTTGTTCCCGTTACATGTGGATAGTTATGCACTAGAAAAGGATGAAATGGAAGAAGTACTAGTCATATTAGTACCTGGCATGTCTTTTATGGAAGCTGAGTGGCTTATCAACAATGATAAAAACACGACGCTTTGGCAAGAAGCAGCTATTGGGGCAATGAATGTTCGTCCAGATGGTCCCTACTCATATTTAAATAATATGGTGACGATGGCTGCCGGTGCAAAGGCTGTCGGTGTGCAGGAATGGAATAGTTATGAGGTAGGTGAAGAGGTTAAAGGAATAGAAGTAAGCGAATGGGTGCATCAATTAACTGGAACAAAAAGAATGACTGGATTAATGCATCCTAACTTCCATCGTCTAAATCAAAAAAATAATGAAGGTACGCGCGGTGGTCAGGTTGGCGAATTTGGAGAGTTGTTAAAGCAAGCAGGAGTTGATCGGAAGGTTTACGGTCATAGTAACACGATTGAGGAAGAGATTCGCTATGGATCTCTACTTGCTGTTGATAAACAGGGAGAGGTGAGTGGAGAATTACATCAAGCTGTAAAAAGTGTACCAGGTGCTCCAAAGGGGATTGAAATGGATTCGGATTACCTTATCAACAAATTATCAACAGAGGAGGAAAAGTCTAAGCAATTTGTAGTCATAGAGTGGGGGGATTTGTACCGCTTATATGATCAAAAGTATTACATAGAAGACGCGCACTTTATCGAAGAACAATCAAGGCAGTTGTTACGTCTCAGTTCATTTATCGATCGCGCTAAGCAGGAAGTTAACGAAGTGTGGCTACTTGCTCCGATGATGCACAAAAAAGCGTATGAAGACAAGCAACAACTTGCCCCCACTTTCTATTGGGGTGAAGAAAAGGGAGGCTATTTGACCTCCAGTACGACAAGGCAGGATTATGTCATAAGCAGTATCGATGTTATCCCAACATTGCTTTCTGCATATAATCTTCCCACGGATCAATTTGCAGGAAATTCAATCGTGAGGCAAAATGTAGGAACTGTTGATAAATCACCAGTATTAAAAAAGGTAAATGAGATTGTGTTAATATACAAAAGCCGTGCGAGTGTTCTGTCGATTTATATTTCCTGTCTTGTAGTAGCCTTGCTAGGAGCGGCGATTTATGGTTTTTTTGGCATGAAAAAAAGACAAACCTGGCGTTATCTAACTAGGCTTATTTTACTTTCTGCCCTTTGGTCACCTTTTTGGTTTCTTGCCTTATCAACAATGGTGAAAACAGTTGGTGTTACAGGATTTGTCTTAGTGCTTATTGCTAGTGCATTTCTCTGTGGATATGTTGTGGAGAAGATAGGAAACAGTCCAATTTTCTGGATTGGTATGATGACATTTCTCTTAATTACTGTTGATATCCTACTTGGGTCACCGATGATGCAAAGATCCTACTTAGGGTATGACCCAATCATTGGCGCTAGGTATTATGGAATTGGAAATGAGTTTGCTGGGGTGTATTTAATCTCAGCCATTATGGTATTAAGTCCACTATTAGTAAATCAACAGAAAAAGGTTTTGATTTTGTGTACAACAATTATGTTCGCTGTTGTTGTTGTAATGCTAGGGAAAAGCACGCTCGGTACGAATGCTGGTGCTACCTTATCGGCTGGTCTTGCGTTTGCTTTTTTACTGTATCGGTCTTTTTTTACAACGTGGTCTTGGCGTTTAGTAATGGTCCTATTCAGTGTGGCAAGCGTTGGATTGTTCTTTCTCCTTTATATGCTACAATTAGCAGGAGAACAGACTCATATTGGGATGGCATTTGAACGTTTACTAAACGGAGATGTTCGTTATATTACAGATACGATTCAACGAAAACTCGCAATGAATATGAAGATTTTCCGTCATTCAAATTGGACACAATTGTTTGTGACAAGCTATCTATTAGGAGCAATCATTCTTTGGCGCAGACGTTTGCAGCTCATTGAATATGACAAGCAACTTTTTTTGCAAACCGGAGTAGTAGCATCATTTACTTTGCTTATGTTAAATGATTCAGGAGTTGTCGCTGCAGCTACGTCCATGTTTTGTGTTGTGTCAGCCCATTATTACTGGTTGTCTGTAAACAAGGAGGAGAAAGACTTTGCAGTTGGAAAAACGATTAATCCTAGCCAGGCGGTTGAGGATTAGCGTTCTTGTCGTCATAGCAATTGGATTAGCTATGGACTATTTTCCTGAATTAATAGGAGGGATGATCGGCAATTACGTCATCTTTAGTATTATTGGTATTTGCTTTGTTGCAGCAGTGATAGCAGAAATATTACTGCCGAGAAAGAAAGGGCAAAAAGCGAATGTTCCTTTATTTGAACATGATTTATTTTTTATCTTTTATGTAATTGCTGTTATTGGTTTATATACATTCTTAGGCGGACAATCACAAATTGGTTTAAGTTTAGCTCATCCGGTTCTCTGGATTTTTGTCGTATATGCCTTCATTAAATGGAATCTTGAGAGAAAACAAGAGAAGAAAGCTGAGCAGTAACGTACAGTCATTCATTGACTGTACGTTTTTCTTTGTATTCTTTTAAGAAAGTCAGCACAGGGATTAATCCGCCTGTAAACGTTATTACTGCAATGACACATTGTAAATCCATCCCTAATAGAATTAACAAATCATTAATGCTATCAAAACTAGTGCTTAATAATGTTTCAATAGAATGGGGTAGAAAGCAAAATAAGGTGAATTGAGAGGGGTATGTATATGAAACTTGTCCTAATGGGTGATTTACACTATTCAGCGATCGATGAAAGATTGGAAGGTTTGTATGAAGCAAGGTCCTCGTTTTATGAGACATTTTTAGGGAGATTTCTAGAAATTGATGCAGATGCTCATATTTCACTAGGCGACTTAACCAATTATGGTTTTTCTCTTGAATTTCAAGGAGTGTATAACATTTTAAATCGAAGCGAAAGACAGTTCTTTCATGTGTTAGGAAATCATGATTTATATGCTCAGCCAAGGAATAACGTACTTGCTCTAACGGGACAAGTTCGTTATCATTCGATTTCAACAGATGAAGCCGTTTGTGTATTTTTAGACACAGCTAAGGAAATGGATTATGAAGATTGGGGCGGCTGGATTGATGAAGAACAACTTCAATGGTTTGAGGGCATTGTAAAAGAATCTGGTTCAAAACCTCTTCTAGTATTTGCACATCATCCAGTATACAACACAACGAAACATTCAGACAGAGAAAAAGGTTCAATTCATCCTGACATAGATATGTGGAAAATCCTTGAGCAAAAAGAGGGACAAGGAATCTACTTTAATGGACATACCCATCATGATTCAATTGTAAAACAAGAGAATTGGACATTTGTTCAACTATCAGCAGCTCTAGATCAGCATTGCTTCCGAATCGTTGAGCTTACGGAAGAGGGAGTCGTTATTTCCGCTATCGATATTCTTGATCATGAAGTTGTAAATAATGCACCGATCTTACATAAACATATGAATCACTTCACGCATCAACCAAATGCACGTGGCGCTGAAAATGATCGTGAATGTCGAATCTCTCTTATTCCTGTTACGGGCAAGTAACGACAAATAACAGAGGGTCAGTTGCTTTGTCGTGAACTGGCCCTTTGTTTCATTAAACGACTTTTTAGGAGGTCATCCATATGAGTCCAGAAGCGAAGAGATTTCTAATGCGATTGCAAAAACAAAAGATGATTGCAGCAATAAAGAAACCTAAGCAAATTGAAGAGGCGATTGAAAAGAGTGAAAACCTTAGCGGGGTCTTCCTTTTAACGGGCACAATAACGGTTATTAAACAATATGTTGATCAGTTTAAAGCGATAGGACTTCCTGCTTTTGTTCATGTTGAGAAAGTGAGGGGGTTAAGTAATGATAACGAAGGCATTGATTTTATTGCAAACTATGTAAGACCAACAGGGATTGTCTCGACGAAACCTAGTCAAATCATTGCTGCAAGAAAAAGAGGATTAGTAACGATTCAACGGGTATTTTTGATTGATACCGAGATTATTGAGAATTTACAATCGATGATCGATAAAACAAACCCAACGATGATTGAAATCATGCCTGCCCGCATTCCTTCCCTTATCCCAGAAATTAAAAAGGTGACCAACGGACTGCCCATTATTACAGGAGGACTTGTCTCTTCTAGACAACATGCAGTAGAGGCATTAGATTACGGGGCAACGGCACTATCAACATCTGAATGCAAATTGTGGAAAGAGGATTTGCGGGAAAGGGCGCCTCTATACGTGTAAGGAGACTCATTACACGTATAGAAGGAATTGTAACAAGGTGAAAATCAACCTTGTACAGCTAAGGGGAGTTGCAATGGCTCCACACGGCGTACGCCTTTTGAGAAGAGCGCTCAAAAGGCTAAAAACACAACGCCGGTTCCGCTCATTGCTGAAGGAATTGTAACAAGGTAAAAATCAACCTTGTTACAATTCCTTCACATTAGTTTTATGCTAGGTTCATATGTCCTTAATATTTTTTGGTTATGATGAAAGTGAAAAGTAAATAGCAATTTGGTTCAAGTTTAGAGAGACCTCAATGGATAGAAAAGGATTTCCTTTTCTATTGGTTGGGGTCTTTATTTTTGGAGGTGGAATTTTTCATTGGTCTAGAAATGTAAAGTGTGAAAAATAAATATTTCAGGTAAAAAAGGAGAAAACAAAATGAAAAAAGCAATGGTTTGGATTGTGTCACTAATTGTTTTAATTGTTATGGTCGGTTGTAATCAATCTAGCAACCAAACTTCTTCTGAAACGCAAACAGGAAGTTCGAGTCAGACAACGGCAGATAGTGTTGAAAAGGTTGAAATTACATACTGGTATGCATGGGGAGATAAAATCCAGGAAAATAATGAAAATCTAGTCAAAATGTTTAACGAATCACAGGATCGAATTCATGTTACAGCTGAATATCAAGGTTCGTATGAAGACTTACATGCCAAAACGCAAGCGGGATTTGCGGCTGGAAACGCGCCAGAAGTGACACAAAATGAAATTGCTTCTGTGGGAATTTTTGCAAATTCAGGTATGACTGAAAACTTAACTCCTTTTGTGGAAAAAGACGGGTTGGATATTGAAGATTTTATTCCAGGATTAATGGGGAATTCTTATGTAAATGATCAGCTCTATGCTCTTCCTTATTTACGTAGTACACCTATTCTTTATTTGAATAAGACGTTACTAGAGGAAGTAGGTCTTGATCCCGTTGGTCCAAAAAACTGGGACGAGTTTAAGGAATACGCAAGTGCACTGACAACAGATGGTGAACGAGTTGGGATGACAATGCCGGTAAATATTTGGTTTTATGAAGCATTTGTTGCTCAAAGCGGCGGGCAAATGCTGTCTGATGATGGTACTGAAGCCGAATTTAATTCTCCAGCTGGAGTTGAACCTGTTGAGTTTTGGAAAGAGCTTGCAAGTGAAGGCATCATTAAAATACCAACGGGTGATGAGGCGGGTGATACAGCAAAACAAGACTTTGCTAATGGACGCTCTGGGATGATCTTTAGTTCAACAGCAGATTTATCGTACTGGTTAGCAATGGCAGAGGAGCAAGGCTTTGAACTTACAACTTCGTTTATGCCTGCAAATTCAACGTATGGTGTACCAACAGGTGGTGCGAATCTTGTTATGACTTCAGGTCTTGAGTCCCAAAAACAAGAAGCTGCTTGGGAGTTTATAAAATGGATGACGTCGACAGAACAAACAGTCTATGCAAGTACTTATACAGGGTATTTGCCAAGTCGTATGTCCGCTGTCAATAGTGATGACATGCAATCATTCTATGAAGAATACCCACAGTTTAAAGTGGCAGTTGACCAGTTAGAGTATGCAAGACCACGTCCGATGGAAGATGCTTATCCTGAAATTGCAAAAATTATTAATGATGAAATTACACGAGCGATCATTCATGATGACGTGGCACCGCAGGACGCGTTAGATGTAGCTGCAGAAAAGGCAAATAGTTTATTGAAGTAGGCAACAGTGAGAAGGGGCTACGTTTGGTTCCTTCTCTCCTTATGAAGGAATTCACAACTAATTCATACATGTAAACAAACGTTTATTTAATAAGATTCGACATCTAATAACGAAATTTCTTATGAAATGAGGTACTTACTTATGGCTCAAATTGTTTTGCAGAATGTGACAAAAACATTTAAAGATGAAGAAGTTGTTAAAAATTTAAATGTCACAATAAAAGATGGGTCATTTACTGTTTTAGTTGGTCCTTCTGGTTGTGGAAAATCGACCACACTGCGCATGATTGCAGGACTTGAAACACAAACAAGTGGAGATATATGGATAGGGGATCAACGCGTCAATGACCTTCCTCCAGGAAAACGAAACATCGCAATGGTCTTTCAAAATTATGCATTGTATCCAACGATGACAGTAAAAGAAAATATTGAATTTGGGCTAGTAAACAAAAAAGTACTAAAAGAAGAAAGGAAAAAGCTCGTTAGTGAAATCTCAGAAATTGTCGGTCTAACAGAGTATTTAAATAAAAAGCCGCAATATCTCTCAGGAGGACAGCGGCAACGTGTTGCACTTGCACGAGCAATGGTAAAAAAGCCGAAAGTGTTTATTCTAGATGAACCATTATCAAATCTTGATGCAAAGCTTCGTAATCAAATGAGAACAGAATTAATTCAATTACACAAACGATTAGGAACGACATTTGTCTATGTGACCCATGATCAAGTTGAGGCAATGTCAATGGGAGATGAAATTATCATTCTAAACAAAGGGGTCATTAAACAAGTTGATAGTCCGATGAACATTTATCAAGATCCAAGCAATACGTTTACAGCAGAATTTATTGGGACTCCTGCTATGAACGTCGTACATTATGAGCAAGTTTGTTCACTGTTACCTGATTTTAATATAAATGCTGGTTTCGTAGGGTTTCGACCAGAGCATACGAGTATTCATTCGACGGTTTTTGATAGTGAAAACAGTTTGGTCATTCCTGGTGAAATCATAACGAGAGAAACGTTAGGAGCAGAAGTGATTTATCAAGTGAAAACGAATGTAGGAACGTGTAATGTGAAGAGCTTTCTGACATCTGTTGAACGCTCCAATAAAGTGTATATGTCGATTCCATATGATGACCTATATTTTTTCAATAAACATGGTGAACGAATGAGAGATGTGGCAGTTGGAAAGAAGAAACCTTTAGTGCTAGAGGGGGTCTAGATCATGTCGTGGATCAAAATCCGTCCATATGCCATGATAGCCCCGTCTGTTATCATATTTTGTTTGTTTTTCATCTATCCGATCTTTTATATGATTTACCTCAGCGTATTTGATTGGAACTTTGTTAGTCCAACAAAGGATTTTGTCGGCTTTGACAACTTTAGCTCCCTAATAGGAGAACGAGAATTTATTGAAGTTATGAGAAATTCTGCTGTTTATACGTTTCTGACTGTATTTTTCACATTGCTGATTTCGTTGTTTTTGTCTTTGTGGCTTAACAAGCAAGGTGGTTTATACAGTTTCGTCCAAGGAGCGATTTTTAGTCCGCACATTATCTCACTCGTTTCCATATCCATGCTCTGGTTATGGTTAATGGACTCTGAATATGGTCTATTAAACTGGTTTTTGGGATTGGTAGGAATAGCGAAAATAGAGTGGTTAACGCATCCAGACACAGCTTTGTTTTCTTTAGTTCTAGTGGCGGTGTGGAAAGGAATTGGATTTAATACACTTGTTTTCATTGCAGGTTTGCAAAGCATCCCAAAGGATATGTATGAAGCAGCGCAATTAGATGAAGCCAGTCCATTTCGCATTCTTTATAAAATTACATTGCCGATGCTATCGCCAACGCTCTTCTTCTTAGCGGTCATCAGTATGATTGGATCGTTTCAGGTGTTTGATACAATCGCCATTATGACTCAAGGTGGACCGATCAATTCAACAAATACATTTGTTTATTACATCTATGAAAATGGGTTCCGTTTTTTCAAAATTGGCTATGCATCAGCTGCAGGTGTTGTTCTATTACTCGTGATTAGTTTGTTAACGATCGTTTATTTTAGGCTGTTAGCGAGCCGAGTTCATTACCGTTAAAGGAGAGAAATATGAAGAGACATGCCAGTTTAAAAGTAGTAAATGGAATTGGACTTGTAATTCTCGTTTGCATTTTTGCGATGCCTTTTGTATGGATGATTTCAACATCGTTTAAATCATTAGGAGAAACGATTATTTTTCCTCCTAAATGGATACCAGAACAATTGAACTGGGACAACTTCAGTAAAGCGTGGAATTCAGGTCCATTTCTAACGTATTTCATAAACAGTTCAATCGTATCGATCGGGATTCTCCTTTTGCAAATGTGTACGATTATTCCGGCAGCTTATGCCTTTGCTCGTTATAAATTTAAAGGTGATTCATTCTTTTTTGGTCTTACAATGATCACGTTAATGATTCCAGCTCAGCTTATCTTTTTACCGGTTTATTTGCAGATGAGTGCATGGGGGTTGCTTGATACATTATGGGCATTAATCCTTCCGTTTTCATCCAGTGCGTTTGGAATCTTTTTATTGCGTCAGTCATTCAAACAAGTGCCAGAGGAGTTACTTGAAGCAGCTCGGCTTGATGATGCGAGTGAATGGAAAATCATTCTGAAAATCATGATTCCAATAGCGAAGCCAGTCCTTATCACGTTTGCCCTATTTAGTTTTATTACGCACTGGAATGACTATTTTTGGCCTTTGGTCATGACGACTTCAGATGCAGCAAGAACCCTTCCAATTGGGATTACGAAAATTCGCCAAGTCGAAGGGGGAGTCGCTTGGAATATCTTAATGGCTGGTAATATGATTCTTGTCATTCCGATTTTAATTGCATTCTTTTTTGCTCAACGTCAGATCATTCGAGCGTTTGTCTACACAGGGGTTAAATAAGCAACATATGATAAAGGAGAGAAGCCAATATGAAATGTATTGCCCATCGAGGTTGGTCATCAAAAGCACCGGAAAACACACTAGCGGCGTTTCGATTAGCTTTGCAAGAACCACCCATGTACGCAGTCGAACTAGACGTTCATTTATCAAAGGATGGCATTCCCGTTGTCATCCATGACCATACTTTAGAACGGACAACAAATGGATCTGGACTTGTAAAGGATTGTACGTTTTGGGAGCTACGTAGCTTAGATGCTGGAAGTTGGTTTAGTTCTTCTTTCTCCGAAGAGAAGATTCCTGCATTAGAAGAAGTATTTGAGTTATTTAAACCTACCACTTGTAGAATTGTCATTGAATTAAAACAAACAGGTGAGTTTTATTCAGGTCTTGAGAAAGCAGTTGTTGATTTGATTAAGAAATATGACATGCACTCTCAAGTATTGGTCGCATCCTTTGATCATGAAAGTGTAGTGAATGTAAAAAAGCTCGATTCAAACATAGAAACAGGTTTGATCATTTTGGGACGCCCGACATTGGTATTGGAACAGTTAGTACATACAGGAGCAAGTAGTATTTCAATGCACTATGCTTTTATTACAGAGGAATTAGTGCAGTCACTTATTGAAAAAGGCATACGAGTCGGAGCATGGACGGTTGATGATGCCAAAGTAATTGAGAAACTTGGCCAGTTTTCTAAACATATGCAAATAACAACAAATGATCCAGAACAATTTCTTAAAGTAGCACTTCCTACTATAACAAAAGGATAAGGGTCTGTTTCTTTTTCAGGGTTGTTCAAAAAGGGGGTGTGAACCTTTTTGGACAACCTTTTACAATTTCTCTTGAAAAACTAGATTGGATGAAAAAAGGGGGGAGAATGTGAGTTATCGCCTGTTTGTGAACATAAGAATCTTTCTGTTACTAATTTTCTTATTTGTTGGTATGTATCCTATGGTTACATTTATAAAAGCGGAATCGACCTCAATGGCCATAGAGGTAGAAACGGATCCAAGCAGAACAGCTGAGCTATTTGATGAAACAAAGCATATGGGGATGTTGCAAATTAGGTACTTGGATTTAAAGGCAGATACAAAGTCGGGAGATGCGATTTTGCTTCAAAGTCCTGATGGGGAAGCGATGTTAATTGATGCTGGTATGGTTGCTACCGGACAAGAGTTAGATAATTATTTGAATCAATTAAATATAGAAAAACTAGATTATGCTGTGGCAACACATCCGCATCATGACCACATTGGTGGGTATCATACCCTTTTTCATTCTAAACAAATAGGGGTCCTTTTAATGCCGGATTTGCCACATACCACTCAAACGTACAAAACGTTTATCGACCTTAGTAATAAAAAAAAGATTAAGACGCAGTACGTACAAGCGAATGATACGTTTATGCTCGGGGATGAAGTGGAAGTAGAGATCGTAAGCCCTAGCTTTACGGCATTAGGGAAAGCTCGAAATAAACGTAATCTATCGACAGCAGAAGTAAATAATCTTTCACTCGTAATCAAAGTCACTTATCGTAACAATACGTTTTTATTCACAGGTGATATTTACAAGAAGCAGGAAAAAGAATTGATAAAACAAACGAAAGACAAACTAGATGTCGATTTGTTGCATGCACCTCATCACGGAGACAGTACTTCCTCATCGCAAGCATTTATCAATGCTGTTAGTCCGAAATACACAATGATAAGTGCTAATATTCTTCAAAGTATACGAGTGTATAACCGCTATCAGAAAAGTGGTAGTGAAGTCATTGCCACAAGTAGAGCGGAAAATGTATTAATTCTCTCAGATGGAGAAAGCATAACGATTATGACTGAAAAAGGAGGCCACTGAAAGCCGCACGTTGCTTCGAGGGTGCTGAAAAAGACGTATATTAGTAAGTTATGTGAATGTTTGTTTTGGCATTTGCTCATTGAGGAAGATAATAAAGACAAGCTTATTGGTAAACGATCTAATAATTATGTGTATATTTGAGAAACCTTTACTAACACGTTTTTTACAAGACTTTTGGAAGAGGATTGATCATATGAACAGTCAACAAAGATGGTGGTTTTTCATCGTTTTACTCATCATTTCAATCATTGCGCCAACTAGCGGATTTGCGCAAACAAATGATGCAGACAAGCTCGAAATACGATACTTTTATTTAGAGGCAGACAAAAAGTCAGGAGATGCCATTCTATTAGAAAGTCCTGATGGAAAAAGGATGCTCATTGATGCAGGGATGGAACAAACAGGACAGCAATTGGATCGATATTTAAAACAAATGCAAATTGATCAAATCGATTATGTCATTTCCACGCATCCGCATCATGATCATATCGGAGGCTTCTCAACCATTTTAGATTCGTTGGATATCGGTGTATTGCTAATGCCAAACATCAAACATTCTACTAAAACCTATGTAGATTTTACGAACCTTCTTACAAAGCAGAAGATACCCTATCAATATGTGAAGGAAGGGGATCGGTTTACTCTAGGTGAGGATGTTGAGGTGGAAGTAATTAGTCCTTCTGAGGAAGATTTAGACAGTGCTGCGAAAGAGAAACACTTATCTACCGCTGATATTAATAACTTATCACTCGTCTTAAAAGTCACCTATTGTGATAATACGTTTTTATTTACTGGAGACCTTTATAAGAAACAAGAGAAACAATTGGTAGCAGCCAAAAAAGAGTTATTAAACGTTGATTTGCTTGACGCTCCTCATCATGGGGATTCTACTTCATCATCTAGACAATTTATTAACGCTGTAAACCCTAAATACACGATCATAAGTGCCAATATATTGCAAAGCAAACGAGTCATGAAACGATACGAACAAAGTGGCAGCCATGTATACACAACAAGCAAACATCAAACCATTGTGATCACCTCTGATGGCAAAGAGATACATGTAAGTGGATAGGCAGGGTCTGACCAACCTGTATTATCAAAGAAGTTCTGGAAAAAGTAAAAAAGGCCAGCCCCCAGCCAGATCCACTGCGGTTTAACGAAGTGAATCTGGCTGGGGCTAACCCAAACCTAATTATTCTTGCAGTTGTTCCCATTCTTCCATTAGTGTTTCAATTGTTTGTTTTGCTTCGTCAATTTCTGTTTGGAGCGTCTGCGCCTTTTCGTGATCAGAATAAATAGATGGGTCACATAGGTCATCTTCTTTTTGTGCTAAGGTCGATTCAAGTGTATCAATTTGGCTTTCAATTTCTTCAATTCTTCTTAAACGTTGTCGTTCGGCTTTCTTTGCTTCTTTGTCTTGTTCATAGGAGCGTTTATCGGCTTGGTTACTTTCTAAAGAGGAAGAAATTGTTTGTCCCTTTTCTTGTTGGATCAGCAATTCTCGTTGCTTCATCTCATCTTTTTTCTCAACATAATAATCATAGTCTCCAAGATAATTTGTGATCTCACCGTCAACAAGCTCAGCCATTCTGGTGGCAAGTCTGTTTAAGAAATAACGGTCATGAGAGACAAATAACAATGTACCAGGATAATCAATTAATGCATTCTCAAGAATTTCCTTTGCATCGAGATCCAAGTGGTTCGTCGGCTCATCGAGAATTAACAGATTGGCTTTTTTTATCATGAGTTTGGCAAGTGCAAGTCGAGCTTTTTCACCGCCACTTAAAGTGGAAACAGGTTTTAAGACGTCATCGCCACTGAACAGAAAGTTTCCTAGAACGGTCCGAATCTCTTTTTCTGGAAGGAGAGAATGGTCGTCCCATAGCTCATGAAGAACCAACTTATTTGACTTTAAATTGGCTTGTTCCTGATCATAATACCCTACGGTTACATTGCTGCCGAAGCGAATCGTTCCGTTTTTTATTGGAACGTTCTTCATTAAAGCCTTTAATAGTGTCGACTTACCTGCCCCGTTTGGTCCAATTAAAGCAACACTTTCACCACGGTCAATCGCTAAATCTAAACTTTGAAAAATCGTTTCCTCTCCATAAGCAACATGAAGATCGGTCGTTCGTAATACTTCATTTCCGCTTTGACGCTCAATTGTAAAAGAAAAGGAAGCAGACTTTTCTGATCCAGCTGGTCGATCTAGTAAGGTCATCCTATCTAATTGTTTCCGTCTGCTTTGTGCTCGTTTGGTTGTTGAGGCTCTCGCAATATTTCGTTGGATAAAGTCCTCAAGCTTAGCGACTTCATCTTGTTGTTTTTCATATTGTTTTAATTCAAGTTCATAGCGCTTGGCTTTTTCCTCAAGATAAGAACTATAGTTCCCAGTAAATTTAGTGGATTTTGTCCTTGATATCTCGACAACTTCTGTAACGATTTTATCTAGAAAATAGCGGTCGTGAGAAACGATAAGGATAGCGCCGCGATAGTTAATTAAGTATTGCTCGAGCCATGTCAACGTTGCAATATCAAGATGGTTGGTCGGCTCATCAAGAATAAGCAAATCAGGCTTAGTTAATAATAACTTTGCTAGGGCAAGTCTTGTTTTTTGCCCACCACTTAAAGTGGAAATCTTTGTGTTGTAATCAAAATCTGCAAAGTTCATCCCTGAGAGCACGCCACGAATGTCAGCTTCATATTGATAGCCACCATTGTCTTTAAAAGTAAGCTGAAGTTGATCATATTCTTTCAATAGTTTTTCATAACGAGATTGACTTGCTAGTAAATCAGGATCAGACATTTGCTGTTCCATATTGCGTATTTGTTTTTCCATTTTACGTAAGGGGGCAAATACAGTTAACATCTCTTCCCAAATCGATAATTCTGATTCTAGTCCAGTATTTTGAGCAAGGTAACCAAGTTCAGTTCCTTTAGGCATCATCACTTGTCCACTATCATACGAAAGTTGCCCTGCGATAATTTTCAGCAATGTTGATTTCCCGGCACCATTTCGTCCAACAAGTGCAACGCGTTCACCAGTTTGGATATCAAGCTTAATATTTGTTAAAATAGGATCGACGCCAAATGATTTTGATATATTTATACATTGTAAGACAATCATGAATGTTCATTCCTTACTAACTATAATAGATGTAAAAAAGTGACCTTATTTGAAAGTGGCAATGGCTCCGCACGCTGCTTAGAGTTACCGAAAAAAGGTGAAAATCGACCTTTTTTCGGTAACTCTAGTGTATCGTAGATTCTATCTTTCAACAACTTCATGAACAACAATGTAAACCGATTACAAACCCTGTGAAATAGTGTACAATAACCATACGTCTTACAGGAAAACGGTAAAGGAGGCAATGGATGAAAATTGATCAGACCAAGATTCCACAGGCTACAGCAAAGCGTTTACCACTATACTATCGATTCTTGGAAAATCTTTCTGCCTCGGGGAAACAACGAGTATCTTCAACGGAGTTGAGCGAGGCGGTAAAAGTTGACTCAGCAACCATTAGGCGTGATTTTTCTTATTTTGGGGCGCTCGGAAAAAAAGGGTACGGTTATAATGTGAACTATTTACTATCTTTTTTCCGGAAAACATTAGATCAAGATGAAATAACAAAGGTGATTCTTGTAGGTGTTGGAAATTTAGGTACAGCGTTCTTACACTACAATTTCTCAAAAAATAATAGTACGCAAATTGTCATGGCTTTCGATGTGGATGAAAGTAAGATTGGCGATGAAGTTGGTGGAGTCACCGTGCATCATTTAAAAGACTTGCAAGATGTCATCGACCCGGAAGTTACTGTTGCAATTTTGACTGTACCTCAAGCCCCTGCACAAAAGATCGCGGATCAATTAGTTGATGCAGGCATACAAGGAATACTAAACTTTACACCAGCTAGGTTGGATGTGCCAGAAACGGTACGGGTACACCATATCGATTTATCTGTTGAATTACAGGCATTGGTTTATTTTTTAAAGCATTATCCTTTATAAGAGTCTGTATAAAAAGGAGTGTTTTATTCCTTTTTATACAGATTCAAAGCAATGAGTGAAGCCACTACATCTTTTAAGTCCGTGTGAGAGAGGCCATTGCCATCTATTTGAATAAACTCTATAATCAAAATTAGGACAAGGAGGTGCTACCTATGGGTGGATTAGGAGCAGGCAGCATTGCGTTAATTGCAATCGTTGCATTACTAATATTTGGTCCGAAGAAGTTGCCAGAGTTAGGAAAAGCGGCTGGAAATACTTTACGTGAATTTAAAAATGCAACAAAAGGCTTAGCAGACGAAGATGATAACAAGAAAAAAGAAAACGATAAAGCCTAAGTAGGAAGGGTCTATAAATGGAACAAAGAGACATGTCGGTAATGGACCACATTGTGGAGCTTAGACGAAGAATCATTATAACGTTAATCTTCTTTGTCGTGGCGCTCATTGCCGGCTTCTTTTTAGCTGCACCACTTATCACATACTTACAAAGTACACCAACGGCTCAGAATTTGCCGATGAATGCATTTAAAATGACAGATCCGATTCGGATTTTTATGACATTTGCTTTTGCAAGTGCGCTTATCATTACCTTTCCAGTAATTTTGTTTCAGCTTTGGGCGTTTGTCAGCCCTGGTTTGCATGAAAAGGAGCAAAAGGCAACACTGGCCTATATTCCGTTTGCGTTTATTTTGCTTTTAGTTGGCCTTTCTTTTTCTTACTTCGTTCTTTTTCCATTTATTGTTCAGTTCATGAGCAACTTATCTGAACGATTAGGGATTACTGAGCAGTACGGTATTAATGAATATTTCTCATTTCTCTTTCAAGTAACAATCCCATTTGGACTTTTGTTTCAATTGCCAGTTGTCGTGATGTTCTTTACACGTTTAGGAATGCTAACACCGAGTTTACTAACGCAAGTTAGGAAATTTGCTTATTTTATTTTGCTTGTCATAGCGGGCTTGATTACACCACCAGAGATTTTATCTCATTTAATGGTGACCCTTCCGTTATTATTGCTCTATGAATTTAGTATCTGGGTGTCATATCTCACATATCGCAAAGTACAAAGGTTGGAGAAAGAACGCGAACAGAATATGGAGGAGTGAGTGTCTTGTATAGGCATTCACTCTTTTTTTAGATAAATTATGTGAAACATTGAACAAAGTTTGACAACTATGTAAAAGGGGTAGCGAAAAGACTTTTTCTGTCCTATACTATGAGTGTAGAAAGGTTGTGAAAACATTCACAAGTTAATGTGAAGTGTTGAGCAAACCATAACAAAAGGAGGACTTACAATGATTGGTCAATTTTTTAGAAATAATAAATATATCGCGGGAGTATGGTTGTTCTTACGTATCTATCTAGGATGGTCTTGGTTAACTGCAGGTTGGGGAAAAGTGATGGGAGACTTTAATGCAGGAGGATATTTACAAGGATCTGTAGCCAATCCAGTAATGAATGGGGAAGTGTTAAAGTATCCGAATTATGTAGCATTTTTAGAAAATGTAGCAATTCCAAATGCGGATGTTTTTAGTGTAATGGTAGCATGGGGAGAAGTGCTCGTTGGATTAGGCTTAATAGTAGGAGTCTTCACTTCAGCCGCTGCATTCTTTGGAGTCGTGATGAATATGTCATTTATGTTTGCAGGAACTGTTTCTTCTAACCCGTGGATGGTAATGATCTCAATGTTCATTTTAGCAGCAGGAGCAAATGCTGGACGATACGGTGGAGACAAATGGGTATTACCATATGTGAAAAATTTAGTATTTAAAAATAGAAACAATGGAAAAGGCCTAGGTGCAAGTGGGGATTTACGAGAAGCCATTTAAATAGCAAAGAAAAAAGGGGTAGACTCAATAAACTGGCACCTATGTCAAGGACACAATAAAAAAAGAGATTAAGCAACTAGAAGATGATTCCTATATTGAATAG
>NZ_JAXBLX010000061.1:0-25461 GCF_037027555.1 Halalkalibacter kiskunsagensis
GTGAAGCCGCTGCATTGTTTTAAAGCTTACTCTGAGTGGTCTTGTCAGAGTAAGCGGGCTGCGAGCGAAGCCATTGCCTCTTCACATGAGTAAGCTTAATTAAATGGTAAAAAAGGGTGGTGTTCCCTTTTTTACCTAACTTGAATTCCCTTCTACAATTTCTGGTTCGTTTCTCTTTTGATATTAATAGAGCGTATGCTATAATAAAGGCATAAATAAAAAGTTGCCTGCCGTGTTTGTTAGCTTCTCCTTGTTTCGAACCTTGATTTATTTAAGGGAGTTTTATATTGAAGATCTGCCAGCATGCCAGCACGTTCTGGAAGCTGAATGAAATTCTGCGAACACCCACCTACGAGAGTAGGTTCATGAAACAACTGAAGCAACGGCATACGCGGGTTACGACTATGGAATGTTTTAGACACCTTTATGTAGGTGTCTATTCTATTGTTTAGAGAAGGTATAGGAGGAGAAAATAGTGGGGAAATCTTTCAAGTTTAAGAAAAAACAACATGTGTCAACTCGTTTGAATGTTCTTTTCTTTGCTGTATTTATCTTATTTTCAGCACTTATTCTTCGCTTAGGAGTTGTTCAAATTGTTGAGGGTCAAGAATTTGTTAAAGAGCTTGAGAAGACGAGCAATACCACAGCACGAATAGATGCACCACGAGGGCTTATGTATGATCGACTTGGAAATGTTGTTGTAGATAATGAGCTTGAATTATCTGTTACATATACGAATCCTTCGAGAACAACAAGTACTGATGCAATGATCTCCATTGCACATGAGCTTGAGAAATTAATTACTGTTGAAACAGATCGAATTACAGAGCGAGACAAGAGGGATTACCTTTTGATTGGAATGACTGAGGATCAAAGGTATGAGCTTGTAAGTCGTGAAGAAAGAAATGAGTTAGATCACACGTCGGAAGAATATCAATTAGAAGTTGAACGTGTCCCAGATGAAGCTATTGAAGCATTATCTGAACAAGATTTACGTGTGTTAGCGATATACCGTGAAATGTCTAGAGGTTACGCAAATTCTCCGCAAAGAATCAAACGGGGCATTACTGAAGAAGAGGCTCATCTTTTGAGTGAAAATCTATATCGACTTCCTGGTATCGATATATTGCGAGATTCACGAAGAAGTTATGTGTATGGAAATTCTTTTCGAAGTTTATTTGGGTCTACAGGGCCGATTCCAAGAGAAAAGGTCGATTATTATTTATCAAGAGGATACGATCGTTCAGACTTAGTAGGAACTAGTTTCCTGGAGTTACAATATGAGGATGTTCTACGTGGACAAAAAGCAATTGTCGAGAACATTACACAATCAAGTGGAGGACAAACTGTCGAAAGTTATGTGAACGAACGACTCGGGCAGCGTGGAAATGATCTTGTCTTAAGCTTGGATATGGAATTGCAGCAACGTCTAGAAGAGATTATTGACGAAGAAATGAAAAAAGCAGGAAACTCTTTTATTTTGGATCGTTCTGCTTATGCTGTATTTATGGATCCGAGAACTGGCGATATTTTATCAATGGCTGGCTTCAACGATCCGGTTGGTGTCAGTTATGATAATTACGCAGATCATATAGGAAATGTTACAAAATCATTTGAAATGGGTTCATCAGTTAAAGCAGCATCTGTGTTGACTGGCTTTCAAACTGGAGTAACTCACCCTGGCAATAGCTTTAACGACAGACCGATTCGTTTGCCTTCAACACCTGAAAAGAAGTCCGTTAGAAATTACGGGTGGCTGAATGATTTGCGAGCGCTTGAAGTGTCGTCAAATGTATATATGTTTGAGATTGCAATGAGAATGGCCGGTTGCTACTATCCTAACAACTGCAACTGGACAAACAATTCTGTTGAAGGTGCTTATAACGAAATTAGGTATTACTTTAGCCAGTTTGGTTTGGGATCTGATACAGGGATAGACTTGCCATCAAGTTCGTCGGGGTTAACTGGGGGAACGTCAATTTATGGGAACTTACTTGACATCATGATTGGACAGTATGATACGTATACTACACTTCAATTAGCTCAGTATATATCAACAATTGCAAACGATGGAGTAAGGATGCAACCGCGCCTTGTAACAGAAATTCGGGAACCGATATCTAGTCCAGAAGGTCAAGGTGCGGTTGTTCAAAAGTTTGAACCGAGTGTGTTAAATCGAGTTGACATGAGTGATGAGTATATTTCTCGTGTTCAACAAGGCTTGCGTAATGTTATGACTAGTGGAACAGCGAGTAGCCGTTTTGCTAATAAAACGTACCAACCTGCTGGAAAGACAGGGACAGCACAGGTAAGTGTTGCTGTTGGAGAGGGAGATAACCGTAGGCTTATTGATGGGAATACACAGACCTTAGTCGGGTATGCACCGTATAAAAACCCTGAAATTGCTTTTGCCATCGTTGTCCCAAATGTGAAGTTGGAAAGAAATGGTGGAAGGCAAGGGATGGCACAAGAAATTGCAAGTCAAGCGTTAGATGCTTATTTTGAAATGAAAGAAGTTCGCATCGGTCCAACTAAAGCAGATCGACCAGTACTTGAACAACCAGATTATAATTAGAAGAGTTTCTTTAGGGATATATACAAAAAGGCTTTACTCGATATTATTTCGAGTAAAGCCTTTTTTTCTGAGTAAGGTCGTTTCCCAGGTTGCCATAATAGAAAAAACTTATGATTTATAAGTAGAATTAGTCTATTTAGTGAATTTATTGTTCGGTTTCGATAAAAAATGATGCCGAAAAAACTGTGTAAAAAAACTTTATTCGACAATTCGAACCTAATAAATAAAATTTCGATATCGTTACCTTTCATTCGACATTAAATTACTGACTTAAAGCGACAAAAAATACTGGCGAAAAAAGGCGAATAATTTTTTTGATTTAGGAAAATGGTGTCAGACAAAGGTGCGACAAAATAAGACAAATTCACCTTCTTGTTCCTTTAAAATGAGACCTGTATGATGAATATAACAAAAAAAAAGAAATACAATCAAGACTTACATCATTAAGGAAATTCATATTCTGAATTTGCTATAAATTGAAAATGCAATTATTTGATTGGAGGTGAAGAAGTTGATCGAAGAGATTCTAAACTTACGGGAACAGGGCTATTCCTTCCGTAAAATTGCAAAGGAGCTAAATACAACAGTGGGAAAAGTACAATATCGTTATCAAAAGCACAAACAACAGCTTGAGGAAAATAAAGAGAATGACTATCATTTTGAACTAATTGTACCTGACAGTTATGAGAGAGATGAGATTACATTGCTTTCGCAAAGTCCTAAGGTAGTATATGTTTTTTGGGAAATTAGTTCATCTTTAAGACAAATTATAGAGCATCAATGTCGTCTACCTTGGCATGAATTGAACAAACAGTTACGAATATATGACTGCACAATGTTAGATTTTAATGGGCACAATGCACATCGTTATTTCGACATTTCTTTACCTGAAATGACGAACAATTGGATGATTCAAAATCTAGAACCAAATAGAACTTACATAGTTGATTTAGGAATTTGGACAAGGCAAGGCTCGTTTCTTTCATTAATTCGTTCCAATGCAATTGATACTCCACGTTCAGATGAAGCATCGAAAGGATTACATGTTGATGCTGTAAATCAGTGGAAAGAGGGAAATTCAAGCGAACCACAATGGCTTGAGCATTTTAGTACTTATTCATATTATGAGAAGGTAAAGTAGGGGGGATTTGTTTTGAAGGAAGGTTATTACTCATTAGTATTACACGCACATCTTCCCTATGTTCGTCATAAGGAAGAAGGGAGAATAGAGGAGCGTTGGTTATTTGAAGCTATAACAGAATCATACATTCCATTGTTGTGGGAATTAGAAAGAGTTAGTATCGAAGATGCTCTAACGATTTCATTTTCACCACCTGTAATGGAAATGCTTGCAGACCAAGTCATTCAAGAACGCTATCTAGAATATATTATTAAAACTGAAGAACTACTTCAAAAAGAAGAAGAGAATGCACAAACACAAAAAGAGTGTGACTTAATCTCATTCTACATTAAACGTTATCAGAAAATTAAGAAAACATTTCTTGATTTAAATAAAAACTTGATAGTTGGTTATCGTGATTTGTTTGAAAGAAAGGTTATTAGATGTATTACCAGTTCAGCGACACATGCATTTTTACCGTACGTGAAAACAAAAGCTGCAATCCGATCTCAAGTAGTCGAAGCAATTCGTTGTTTTGAACAACATTTTGGTTCAAAGCCTAAGGGATTTTGGTTACCAGAATGTGCGTTTGCTCCAGGAATTGATCGGATTTTAGTTGAGGAAGGAATTGTTTATTCTTTTGTTGATGAGCATGCTCTTTTGAATGCAGATCCGACTCCTTCAAAAGGAAGTGGTTCTCCGATCTATTCTCCGCATGGGCTTATTCTTTTTCCAAGAAACACAGACCTATCTAGTAAAGTATGGAGTTCAACACTAGGTTATCCTGGTGATGTCGATTATCGTGAATTTTATCGTGATATTGCTTATGAGCGTGAGTGGGAATATATCAAACCCTATGTACATGAAGAAGTTCGAATTGATACTGGAATTAAGCATAAGAGAATAACTGGTCAGATGGAAGATAAGGACATTTATGTTCGAGAATGGGCTGAAGGCAAGCTTGCAGGTCATGCAGATGACTTTATATATTCCATCGAACAGGAAATTGATGTACATGGAGATCAGTGCTTTCCTCCTTACCTAATGGTTACCCCCTTTGATGCAGAGTTATTCGGACATTGGTGGTTTGAGGGACCTGAATGGATAGGACAAGTGTTAGAAAAGGGACAGAATCGAATTCAGTTTATAACACCAGAAAGCTATATTGATCGTTATTATCAAGACTTTGAAACATCTCATGTCTCATTCTCTACATGGGGACGTGAAGGATATGGCCATGTCTGGGTAAATGAAACCAACCAGCATCTTTATCGCCACCATCATAGAATGGAAACTGATCTGGCGACAATCGTTGCGCTGTATTCAAATCCAACCCAATTAGAAAAACGTTATTTAAAACAAATGGTTCGTGAATGGATGTTGGCAGTGAGTAGTGACTGGGCTTTCATAATGGATGGACAAAGTGCTGTTCAATATGCACAGGAGCGCTTTTCTCACCATTTGAGTCGATTTGATGCAATAAAAGAAAAGTTGTTGCAGGGGGCGATTCATGATTCATGGATTACAACAGTAGAAGAGAGTTTTCCATTTTTACAAGATGTTGATGAGAGCCTATTCGTTTCTCCTCACGATGCATACGTGCAATCCAAAGAAGAATTAGATAACGAGAAAAAACGGTCAATTTTAATGCTCAGCTGGGAATTCCCTCCAATGATGGTAGGAGGTTTATCTCGACATGTTTATGACCTGTCAAGAGCGATGGTAAAAGAAGGGCATGAAGTACATGTAGTTACCTCTTATGTTCATGGTTACCCAAATTATGAAGTAAATCAAGGTGTTCATGTACATCGCATTAAAGGACTTCAACCAGAAGCTAACCAATTTTTTGATTGGGTGGGAAGCTTGAATTTGGCTATGACCCGCTATGTTATTCAACTTTCCAGAAAGCAGCAGTTTGATATTATTCATGCACATGACTGGTTAGTCGGGGTTGCTGCCAAAGGGCTAAAACAGGCCTTGAACATTCCTCTTCTAGCAACAATTCATGCAACAGAGCATGGACGAAATAACGGGATTCACAGTGAATTACAGTATGAAATTAATCAAAAAGAGTGGGAATTAACATATGATGCAGATCGAGTCATTGTTTGCAGTGACTATATGAAGGAAGAGCTTCAGTCAATTTTCTCCTTACCTGATGAGAAACTAGCTGTGATTCCTAATGGGGTCGATCCTGATCTGTTGCAACCATATACGAGTAGTACTGCAAATATAACTTCAAATGATACGTTTACTGTATTTTCTGTTGGCAGAATTGTTCGAGAAAAAGGATATCAAACGGTAATAAATGCTGCAGCAATATTAAAGGAAAAAAATGTGAACATCCGTTTTGTTATTGCAGGAAAAGGACCAATGCTTGATGAGTTTAAACAACAAGTTTATGAAAGACAATTAGAATCATTTGTAACATTTCTTGGTTTTGTTAGTGATGAAGAAAGAAATGAATGGTTCAACCGTTGTGATGCAACAATTTTCCCGAGCCTTTACGAGCCATTTGGTATCGTTGCGCTTGAAGGTTTAGCTGCAAATAAAGCGACTATGGTGTCTGATACAGGTGGGTTAGCTGGGATTATCCGCCATAATGAGAATGGTGTCAAGTTCTATCCAGGAGATGAACAGAGTCTTGTCACACAAGTTCTGTATTTATATAATCACCCGATTTTACGAGAGGGATTGGCACAGCAAGGGTTACACGATGTAAAGACACGCTTTGATTGGGAAACAATTGCAAAACAAACAGAAAAAGAAATGGTTCTGTGCTTAGAAGGAGAACTAGAACTAACTATCTAATGAGGAGGCAGATGAGATGAAAGGTGTTATCATGGCTGGAGGAAAAGGGACGAGATTACGTCCATTAACTTGTAATGTACCAAAACCAATGGTTCCTCTAGTACAAAAACCAGTAATGCAATATAGTATAGAGCTTTTGAAGAAGTATGGTATTACAGATATTGCCGTAACTGTTCAATACCTACCTGATGTAATACGAGATTACTTTGGAGATGGCTCCAAATTTGGGGTTAATTTAACTTATTTTGAAGAGACAACTCCTTTAGGAACAGCTGGTAGTGTAAAGCAAGCAGAAGCCTTTTTGGATGAGCCTTTCATCGTCGTGAGTGGAGATGCACTAACCGATTTTGATCTTAGTGCGGGAATTGACTTCCACGAAAAGAAGGAAAGCCTTGTAACTATTTTTATGAAACAAGTTGAGTGTCCACTTGAATTTGGAGTCATTATGACAAACGAACAAGATAAGATTGTTCGTTTCCTTGAAAAACCAAGTTGGAGTGAGGTGTTTAGTGATACGGTTAATACGGGAATTTACATTATGGACCCAAGTATTTTCTCCTATATAGAGGAAGATCAAGTTGTTGACTTTAGTAAAGATGTGTTCCCGAAATTGTTAGCTGAAGAATCAGCTATGTTTGGCTATGCAGCTGATGGGTATTGGTCAGATATAGGTAACTTAAAACAGTACAGACAAGCTCATTGTGATTTATTAAATAGATCCCTTGATGCGAGCATTCAAGGAACTGAAATAGAACCATCTATTTGGGTTGGCGAAAATGTCATCATTGAAGAGGGGGCCAAGATTGAAGGGCCGGTTTCAATTGGATCTAATACAATTATTCGGTCAGGTGCGCGCCTAGCCGAACATACAGTCATTGGATCTGATTCTACTATTTCGAATAGAGCTTCCCTTAAGCGGT
Source organism: Halalkalibacter kiskunsagensis (assembly GCF_037027555.1). Taxonomy (NCBI): domain Bacteria; kingdom Bacillati; phylum Bacillota; class Bacilli; order Caryophanales; family Bacillaceae; genus Halalkalibacter; species Halalkalibacter kiskunsagensis. Next base: position 7,427 of record NZ_JAXBLX010000061.1, read on the forward strand.
CAGTAGTGTGGAACGGTGGTTATCTTGGAGATGATTGTGAGCTAAGAGGTTCAACATTGTGTCAAGGTATTACAGTTGGTACAAAAGCAACTGTATATGAAGATGCTGTCATTGGACATCACACTATTATCGGGGAAGAGGCGAAAGTACAACCAGAAGTAAAAGTTTGGCCTTACAAGCGTATTGATGCGGCAACAACTGTACCGCAAGCCTATGTATGGAATGAAGTAGGTGCACAGTCGATATTAAAAGGCCATCGCGCTAGTGGGGTTGCTAATGTTGAGATAACACCTGAAGATGCAGCTAAATTAGGTGCAGCATATGGAAGCATGCTTAATCAAGGGACGAAAGTATTAATAGCAAATGATAACCACCCTTTCTCACAGGTTATGAAACTATCACTCGTTCAAAGTTTACAAGCGTCAGGCATTCATGTCATTGAACTTGGACATACGATGCTTCCTATTCTAAGATATAGTGTTGAAATGGCTAATGTAGGAGGCGGAATTTATTTACGAATAGCTGATCGTGCTGAAGAAAAACAAATGGTCATAGAGTTTTTCAATGAACAAGGATACCCGATTAGTACGTCCGAGCAACGTGAGTTAGAGCAAGTGATGGCATTTCAATCATACCGCCGTGTGGCATTTGATTATGTTGGAGAGTATTTAATTGACAACCAACTTGAAGATAGATACACGAAGCAACTATTACTTGATGTAAATGAGGGCGCTATCAGAAGTGAAAAATGGCAGGTGGCTCTTCATGATGAAACAACAGAACAACATTCTTATCTCTCTAATCTTCTTTCTAGATTAGGATGTGAGATTCATAGGATACCGCGTGAAGTTAAAGTGGAATCGATGAGTGATTATATGAAAAATAACAGTCTCGATTTAGGAGTCATGGTAGGAGAAAGTGGCGAATTTATAAGCTTAATGACTTCTGAGGGACAACTTGTAACAGAAGAAGAACAATTAACATTGTTTATTTATATGCAATTTGAAAAAGGGTTACGTTCAGAACTTGCGATTCCTCTTTATGGTGGGTCCGCACTCGAAGAGATAGCTGCAAGCTATGATAAGAAGCTGATTCGAACAAAAACTTCAGCACGAGCGATGATGGAGTCTGAAGGAACTGTTCAAATGATGGCCTATGACGCCCCGTTTGCCATTGTACATTTATTGGACTTTTTAACAGAAAGTAATGTAACACTTTCAGGTGTTTTAAGTGAACTTCCAACGCAAGCTATTTATAAACAAGAGGTCGATTGCCAAACACAACAAAAAGGCATAGTAATGAGAAAGTTAATGGAATCACTAAAAGGAAAAAATGTTGAATTAATAGATGGTATGAAAGTAAGACATCAAGAAGGAAGTTGGACTTTTATCGTTCCTGACCAAGACCAAGCAACTTTCACTGTATATGCTCAATCTAAAGATGGAGCACATGCAAAACAATTGGCAGGTGAATATATTGAACAAATTAATGTTATTAAACAACAAACAACCTAATAAGCTTGCCTTTCTAAAAGAAAGCCTATACTCGCATAAAAGTTTGGGAGTTTGGTTAAATGGGAGATGCTCATGGCTTAGTAGTGAGGAATGGGATATGTCACCGAGGGAAAGCAAAGGAGGGGCATTATCCATTATTGTTGCTTATCATAAGCAGTGGGAATTTCAAGTAACTATTTTAAAAGAACGGTTTGATAAGGAACTTGGTTTCGTTTATACAGTTATTGTAAAGAATCAATCAGATAAAAAAAGAGATATACGATTAGTATTTCATCAACAGAATCTTGCGGCATTTACACGACAAATATCGTTTGTTTCACCTTCAAAACAGACCATTTTACATTCTGGACAACCATATCTTTCTCTTCTAGCAGCACGTTTTCATAACGAAATAAATTGTCAACTAGCTGTTGGAAAGAAAGAAAAGGTTTGGTGCGACCGGGAAGGTACTTTAGTGCTTGCTCCATTATGTAGAGATGGACAAGAAAGTATGATTGTTTCAAAGCTTCAAATGGAACCTTCTCAGGAAACGTATGGTCGTATTTGGGAAGTTTTTGGTCAAACTGAAAAGGAAGTGTATGTAAAACATTATCAACAAGCTACGTTTGATAAATTGAAACAAGTGGTGACTAAACAAACATTAAAATGAGGAATGTGGACGTTAAGTACTCTTAATTTATCTCGATGTGCTTACGTTCTGCACTTTCTAGCAGAAAAAACACTTGATTGAAGCGCGAAGATTTGCTATCATATTCAAGTATGAAGTAAGCACAGTTTGGAGGGATAGCAAATGCGTGTACAAGTAACTCTTGCCTGCACTGAGACAGGAGATCGTAACTATATTACAACAAAAAATAAACGCACAAATCCTGAGCGTATTGAATTCAAGAAATACAGCCCAAGATTAAAGCGTCATACGTTACACCGTGAAACAAAGTAAGCAGCTGGATTCTCCGCTGCTTTTTTCTTTTTAATTCCATCTTGGAGGTTCCTCTCCGAAAAGAATGAGAGCGAGTGAGAATTTTGGAAAAAAAGCAAATTATACGAAAAAAAGTAAACCGTGCATTAGAAATGCTATCGGAAAAGTCGTATACAAAATGGTCTTTTGAAATTGCTTTGCATCTTATCTCTTCAACTTATTGGAAAAAGGCAAATGTTATTGCATTTACAATATCTCGTGGTCGCGAGGTTGATACATATTATTTAATTAGAAAGGCATGGGAGGAAGGGAAACGGGTTGTTGTTCCCCGCGCAAACTTTAAAACAAGGCTTATGACATTCTATGAAATTACTAGATTCGATCATTTAGAAGAGCGTCCTTACAGTTTGAAAGAACCAATGGTTAAGTACTGTTCGTCTGTTAATCATGCTGAGATTGATTTAGTCATTGTTCCTGGTTTAGCATTTGATAAAAATGGTTATCGTTTAGGGTTTGGAGGAGGTTTTTATGATCGATTTCTTCCGACAGTTGATGCTATTACAATATCATTAGCCTTTCCATGTCAAATAGTACAAGAGCTTCCTATTGAGAAACATGATCGAAAAGTAGATCACATTATCTCTCCATCAGGTTTTTATTAGTGATGACGATTATACTATTAATAGGAGTTTTTCTTCTAGCTACAATTGCTTATTTTAAAAAGAAATTAACATGGTCAGGAGCTATTGCAGCATGTTTTGTTGGAGGATTTATCTCCATTGGCTTTGGCTTATATGGACTGCTCTTACTTGGAATGTTTTTTTTGAGCTCTACTATACTTGGTTCATTAAAGGACCATAACAAAGAATCCGATATAGTTGAGAAGGGTGGGCATAGAGATGCCATTCAAGTACTTGCAAATGGGGGAATGGCTTCCTTATTATCACTAATTTATCTTATTTATCCTTCTCCTTACCTCATTTGTGGTTTTGTAGCGAGCCTAGCTGCAGCTAACTCTGATACATGGGCTTCTGAGATCGGACCATATAGTAAATATCGCCCATTTCATATAATAAAAAGAGAACGTGTAGAAGTTGGAACATCAGGAGCGATAACAGCTCTTGGATCATCTGCTGCTTTTGCTGGAAGTTTTCTAATCGTTGTTCTTTCAATTTTTTTTTGGTGGGGTGACCACTATAATAGCCATATTTTATTGATTGTTTTGACTTTGGCTGGATTTATCGGTAACGTAGTTGATACAGTACTCGGAGCCATTTGGCAAGTTGTTTATCGTTGTCCTTCCTGCTCTACTGAGACGGAACGAAAGACTCATTGCAGCGTAAAAACTGTTCGTGTGAGTGGTAGAGGTTGGGTTGATAATGACATTGTGAATGCTGGCTGTACACTCATTGCTGCGTTACTCGGTATTTTGATAGGCTGGTTGTTTGTATAAGGAGGAAGACATCAATGGAACGTTACTCAAGACAAGTTCGATTCTCACCTATAGGTGAGAAAGGGCAGAGGTTGCTCTCGAAAAAGTCGGTTTTAATTGTAGGCGTGGGTGCACTAGGTACAGTACTTGCTAATCATTTAGTTCGAGCAGGTGTAGGGCTAGTTCGTTTTGCTGATAGAGATTATGTTGAGATGAGTAATCTTCAGAGACAAATGCTTTTTGATGAAAGTGATGTGAAGGAAAGTTTGCCAAAAGCAATTGCTGCAGAACGCAAACTGAAAGCGATTAATTCAGATATTAAAATAGAAGGCGTTGTTACAGATGTAACTGTAGATAATTTACCTTCATTAATTGAAGGGATCGATCTTGTGTTAGACGGTACTGATAACTTTCGAACTCGGTTTCTTTTAAATGATATGTGCTATAAAGAAGGAATCCCTTTTGCATATGGAGGCGCAGTTAGTTCAAGGGGAATGTCTGCCTTATTTATTCCAGGGAAAACACCGTGTTTGCGTTGTTTTATTAATCAAGGTGATGGCAATGGTCAAACTTGTGATACGATTGGAGTGATTAGCCCTGTAGTTGATATAGTTGCATCTTATCAAGTGGTAGAGGCACTTAAGTATCTTGTCGGTGATGAGGAAACACTCAGAGGTACTTTGCGTAGTTTTGATTTATGGAAAAATCATCAATTTGATTTAAAGATGAATAACGCAAAAGAGAGTTGTCCGACATGCCAAAAGAAAGATTATCCTGCTCTAATGGATGAAGGGGATCATGTTACGACGCTGTGTGGAAGAGAAACGGTACAAATACAACGAAACACGCCTATTGATTTAAAAAGATGGGCTACTACGTTAGAATCGGTTGCACAAATCAAACTAACTCCATTTCTATTGAGAGCACAGCTTCTAGAAGGAGAACGGCTGGTTCTATTTCCAGATGGAAGAGTGCTTGTACAAGGGACAGAAGAAATAACTCGAGCTAAATCACTCTATAGTAAATATATGGGGGGATAAAGGATTTATGTTTTGTGTGAAAAATAAGGAAGTTGTTGACCATAAATGAAGGAATAAGCATCATTTAACGATTGTGAACATTTTCTTTCATAATTATGGATAAAATGATGAATTCACACGCAAAGTAAGGAAGAGGAGGGATGATTATGTTTCAACGTCTCATTTCTATTCTATCACTTGTTTTCTCGGTGTACTTTGCGTATAAGTATCGCTATCGTGTGTTAAATGCGTTTCTAGGTCGCCGGATGCTACGCAAACTCGCAGTAGCATTTGCGATGCAAATTCCTTTTATTCGCGATAAGGTACTAGGTTCGATTTTACAATCAAATCGACCGCAAGAAACTGTATAAAAGTAAAGAGGGTCTGTCTTCTAGAAGAGTTGGTTTCTAGAAGGCAGGCCCTTTGCTTTGAATTTTGTCTTTCAATCGCATACTTCTAGAAAGAGAAATTCTTGCTATAATAATTGTAAGAATAAACTATAAAAGAGAGGGGGGTTATATGGAATCGTTAGAGCATGATTATTTCTTTTGGAGGTTGATTCATCACTATGTTTTAGAAAAGGGGTTCCGTGTTCTTGACAAAAGAGAACAAGAGTTCTTGTTAGAGGATGAGGAGGCTAAGCCTCGTAAAGTTTTACGAATCATTCGTACGGATATAGAATTTGCCAGTTGGTTAAGAAGAGATGCTGTTGAATCAGTGAAGCAGTTTGAACGTGTTAGACGTCACCTTCGTGTCCGGAAGCTAATTGGTGAAAATTTGTATATTAGTATGAATCCCCCTGTTGATTCTTTTGAAGATGTCACAAAACCGTATTTTGAGAGCCACAAAAAACGAACGACTGTTTATACTGCAGTACTAGATAGAAGAAATACTGAGAGGATGAAACTTCCTGATGCTCCGTCCATTGAAACCGTAGAAGAGTTAGAGAGCGCTATTTTTCACTTGAAACAGCAGATTACTCAAATAACAAATGCTCATGAAGAGAAAGAAAAGTCATTGTTTTTACATGGCAAACCAATTGCAACAGTGATTTTGTTATGTTGTATTGCCGCTATGTTTTCTGTAGTAGAAAAGAATGGAGGAAGTACCTCCGTTCTGACGCTAATTGAATTTGGTGCTAAATATAACCCGCTAATAATTGCAGGGGAATGGTGGCGCTTACTATCAGCGATGTTTCTCCATATTACCTTTCTACATTTATTTATGAATTCAATTGCTCTGTTTTATCTTGGTGGAGCAGTCGAAAGGATGTATGGAACGTCTCGTTTTTTAATCATTTATTTTTTAGCTGGATTGACTGGTTCAATAGCGAGTTTTGCTTTTAATGAACAAGTAGCAGCAGGTGCATCAGGAGCTATTTTTGGATGTTTTGGGGCATTGCTATATTTTGGAACAATCTATAAAAAATTGTTTTTTAGAACAATGGGAAAAAGTGTGCTAACAATATTGGCAATAAATTTAGTTTTTGGATTTGTCGTTCCGATGGTTGATAATGGGGCACATATCGGTGGGCTTCTTGGCGGATTTCTTGCGTGCGCCATCGTTCATTTGCCAAAACACAAAACAACGTATAAGCAGCCTCTCGTTGCTATTATAATGATACTTTTGTTATTTGGCCTTTTTCGATTTGGGATAAATAATGAACAAAAAGTGAGTTCGCCCATGGTAGAGTTACAAATTGGTCAGGAGTACCTGCAACAAGATGAGCTTGAAAAAGCTTACCCTTTTTTAAAAAGAGCAGTGGAAGAAGGTTTGGATATTCCAGAAGCAACCTTTCTATTAGCATATGCTGAAGCAAAGTTCGAAAATTATGAAGTGGCGAGAGAGCTTCTGTTAGAAACGATCGAAAAAAGGTATGAATTCCATGAAGCCCATTATAATTTGGCACTTATTTATTTAGAACTTGATCAAATCGAGGAAGCTCGTGCATCGGTTAATCGTGCGATTGATTTGTCACCTGACGATACTTACCTCGATTTACAAGAGCGTATACAGCATTAATGCTGTATTGTTTGCAATAGTTGAATTGGCTCTCCATCTGAGGTTCTAAATAGAACAAAGAAATGATCGGCAGCTGTAGGAACAAGAATCACTGGAACTGTGCTACCGATGGGGCTTACGGTGGTCCCATCATGTTTTGTTATACCAAGCACGTAATTTTTGTATAACCCTTCCCAGAGACCGCCAAGAAATTGAGCGGTTTTCTCTTTCGTTAATCCTGGTAATGGCTCGTGTTCGTATTGCACTAAATCGGTTAATGCTATTCGTTTATATTCATCTTTAGGTAGGTTGTAATATTCAAATAATGCGTCCCAATCATAATCTTGTTGCTGTTTTAGAATATAATCGAGAATTCTTTTGCTTTCTTTTTCTTCCTCTGTGCTCGGCTCACGAAAAGCATGTAAAGGAGTAAGTGGTGAGTCAATGACATAGAGTTGATCAAAGCTAAGCTTTTGTGCACTTTTTATTACATCATTTGGATAATGTAATTCGGCATGATGAAAGGTAACAACGCGATAATGACCACTGTCATCAGCCTTTACATCTTTCTCCATTTCGATCACCTCCGTATTTTCACGCCATGAAGAAAGAGTATCTTTTAAATAACCGTCTTCAAATAGTAATGATACATCTTGTCGTAAATAAGCAGGTTGATTTAAAACAGATGTTACACTCCAATCTAAAATATACTCATCCTCATCTTCCATTGCTTGAAACTCAATGTGTGAAGTTGCTTCCTCAAACGTTGCATTAGGATCTAGCGGAAAAAAAATTAAGGCATCACGTAATGGCTCAGGTTTAATTGTGATGACGAGGAAAAGCCCAACACAAAATGATGTTATAAGTAAGGTAATAGCGAATTTCCATTTTTTCATTGTCGTTCCTCCAATGGACAAACTATTTGCCACATTTATATGTATTTCAATAAGGCAATATGCATGCTCCTATGCATGAATTTGGATTTTGGAGCAAATAATGAAAAGGAATTGGAGGTGACATTAGTGAGCGTAAATAAGGGAGGACACCCTGTTTCAATCATATATAAACAGAATATTGATTTTTTGAAAAAGGAATTAGCTGTTGACAAGAGTTTTGACTTAATACATTTGGAACTTGAGCATGGTGAACGAGAAATGTCGCTCTTTCTCGTTGATGGATTTGGTAAGGACGAAGCAATCACACAGATTCAGCGAGAATTACTTCGAATAACCGCTTCTGATTTAGCAGATCGGCCTTTGGATCGATTGATGAAGCACTACATTCCTTATGCAGAAATAGAGGCGACCGATGATTTAGATAATGTTGTAGACCAAATTCTTGCAGGTCCAGCGGCTCTTGTTGTTGAAGGTATTGATAAAGTTATTTTAATTGACACACGTGAATATCCCGTAAGAGGACCAGAAGAGCCGGATACAGAAAAGGTTATTCGTGGTTCTAAGGATGGGTTTGTTGAGACTCTAGTAATGAATGCAGCACTTATGAGACGGCGCATAAGAGATAGAACAATGAGAGTAGAATATGTGTCTGTAGGACGTCGATCTAAATCTGATTTAGCCATTTCCTATATTGCTGATATTGCAGATCAAGAATATGTAACAAAGCTTAAGGAAGCGTTAGAGAAAATCGATACGGATGGATTGCCAATGGGCGATAAGACAATAGAGGAATTTGTCTTTGGGCATAATACTAATCCGTATCCAATGGTACGTTACACAGAACGTCCGGATGTCGCGGCTACCCATTTACTTGAAGGCCACGTCATCATTATGGTTGATGGTTCCCCAAGTGTGATGATCTCACCGACAACGTTTTGGCACCATATGCAACATGTTGAGGAATATCGCCAAAAGCCGGTTGTTGGAACAAGTTTACGAATCGTTCGGTACGCGGCGGTTTGGGCTTCAATCTTTTTATTGCCTCTTTGGTATTTATTAGCTACAAATGATCAATTAACTCCAGAAGCACTAGCTTTTATTGGTGCTGAAGAAGAAGGGACTGTTCCTTTATATGCACAGTTTCTTGTAGCTGAAATTGGAATTGAGATGCTCAGAATGGCAGCTATACATACTCCCAATGCTCTTGCAACAGCATTAGGTCTTGTTGCTGCTCTTTTAATTGGCGAAGTGGCAATTAATGTTGGACTATTTTCGCCTGAAGTAGTTCTTTATTTAGCGGTAGCTGCTGTTGGAACATTTGCGACTCCAAGTTATGAAATGAGTCTAGCCAATCGTTTAATAAGGGTAGTTCTACTAATTGTTACAGTGATATTTGGAGTAGCTGGTTTTGTCATTGGAATTACTATCTGGTTGCTGATGCTTGTACGCCTTCACCCATTAGGTACACCTTATATGTGGCCCTTCCTACCGTTTAATGCTCAAGCTCTTCGAGATGTATTATTCAGAGTATCGATGCCACTTAAAAAGCAAAGACCATCAACAGTACACCCGAATGACCCGGATAGATGAAAAGCCTAAGAGACCACGAAGGTTTGCGTGGTCTCTTAGGCTTTTCACATTTAAGTGAATTTAAAGAAGCAAGAAAGTTTATCTAAGAAAAGATCACTTAGAGGCGTTTCTAAAAACCGGTTGCTGACTCTTCCATATCCCGTTCGAATAAGTCATCTTTCACAAAGATGTCTGTACTATCGATTGCTTGAGTTTCGTTTGCAACCACGAGTCCAAATGGAGTTTGTTTTTGTGGTGTAACAATGGTAAAGCGAATGCCTAATTTATTTGCTTCTTGAATGTAATTGGAATAGTTCCCATAGTTTAAATTGCTGTTTACGTATAGGTGTAGATTTGACTTTGTTTTCATTATTTGTAGAACTTCTGAATACATCCCCTTGTGAATCACTTGCCTTTTTGTAAGAACTAAATGGATTCGTTCGAGAATAGTTGTTAAAAATAATTGTCTTTCTTCTGGTTTGATTTCGGGCGTTCCATAAAGTGCGCGATCAATGATGTCTTGTACCTTTTGGTCCATTGTCGTCCCTCATTTCTTCATTTCATTTGAACAAGTTCTCTTCTTGTCCTTCTTATTTTTGTTTACAGACATATCATATCATAAGAACAAATTACCTTTTGATTCCTTACTATTTTGTGCGTAATTTGTCATTTCGAAAACGCTTAATAAAAAAGGAAGGTGTTCTCCATGTGGTTTACGATGATTATTTTAGTGTTTGTTTTTACAATAGGTATGACGATTGGTGGGTTGCTAGCAGCACCAAGAGATCCTGTAAGACCAATTCAGTTTATTTTATTTTCTTTGTTTTTTTTGTTTTTATGTTACATTGGGATGATCACAGGTATGTTTATAACTGGTTGGATCGGATTACGCTTTATTGAAATTGTATTAGCAATTCTTGCGTTACTTTTTATTGTCGCTTGTTTTAGTCGTTTTCATCCTACACTTGGCTTTTTTCATCCAGAAGATAAAATTCTCTTTTCGGTGCTTGCGCTTTTGTTTTTTATAATGGGGATAGAATGGGGTTTATTAGAATTAAGAACATTCTTCACTATTGCGGCGGCTTTATTGTTTACAGCGGCATTAGGTCTTGGTTTATATGTTCAGATGCAAATTCGGAAAGCGCTTTGGCGTTATTCCTATATAGCGTATGCTCCTCTTATTTGGCTTCTTTTCGTAACCGTATTGAAGCTGTTATAATGAATGAGAGGTGAGCGCATGAAAACAATGTACGATGTAAGACAGCTGCTTAAAAATCACGGGACGATTGTTTACACACGCGATCGTTCTTTGGATCTTTCTCTGATGGAGGAAGAGCTACGTGAACTTTATAATTGGAAGATTATTGATGCAGAGATGTTTCAACTGGGATTGCTCATCTTACGAAATGAGAATAAATCAATAAATTAGAGGTGGAGAATGGTGTCGATGAAATGGTTTGTTGGTGTTGATATTGGTGGAACGACAATTAAGTTGGCTTTTGTGACGTTAGAAGGGGACATTGTTACGAAGTGGGAGATTCCTACGAATAAAGTGGATGGTGGGAAACACATTACTAGTGATATAGCGAAGGCAATTGAAAGCAAACGTGTAGAACTTGGTGCAACGAATGATGCACTTGTAGCAATGGGATTAGGGGCACCTGGTTTTATTAATATGGCTACCGGATTTATTTATCATGCTGTTAATATTGGCTGGAAGAATTTCGCTCTAAAAGATGAACTCGAAAAAGAAACGGGATTATCTGTAACGGTTGATAATGATGCAAACATTGCAGCTTTAGGAGAGATGTGGCGAGGAGCCGGAGATGAAGCAAAGAATTTGCTTTGTGTTACTCTTGGAACGGGTGTAGGCGGAGGAATTATTGTCAACGGTCAAATCCTTCATGGTGTAAATGGCATGGCTGGAGAAATCGGTCACCTTACTTCCATTACGGATGAATCAGGAGCGTCGTGTAACTGCGGAAAAACAGGATGTCTTGAGACAGTCGCATCTGCTACTGGGATTGCAAGATTGGCAATAGAAGGTTTGAAAAAACAACCTAACAGCAATCTTCAAACGGTATTTGAGCGTGAAGGAACGCTTACAGCAAAAGATGTGTTTGATGCTGCAAAAGAAGAGGACGAACTTGCGAAATCTATAATAGAAGATGTATGTTTTCATCTTGGATTAGCTCTAGCCAATTTAGCAAATGCTCTAAATCCTGAAATTATAGTTCTTGGTGGAGGCGTTTCTAAAGCTGGAGATTTGTTATTGAATCCTCTTAAAGAACAGTTTAAACGTTTCGCATTGCCACGTGTAGAAGAAGGTTGTAAATTTAAGGTTGCAACACTTGGAAATGATGCAGGGGTAATTGGAGGAGCCTGGCTGGCAAAGCAGGGGTAATGTCTGGTCACAATTAAATTGTGGTGTACATACGATATCATAAGGACAATCATCATAGTACAAAGGAGCCAAATCGGATGTCAGAATACCGGACGGAACGAGATTTAATTGGAGAAAAACAAGTCCCGAAAGAAGCTTATTACGGAATTCAAACAGTTCGTGCAAGAGAGAATTTCCCAATAACAGGATATCCACCACATCCTGAGCTTATACGAGCATTCGGATATGTAAAAAAAGCAGCTGCAATGGCTAACAGAGATGTTGGAGTACTTAGAGTAAATATAGCAGACGCCATTATTGAAGCTGCAGAAGAACTAGTGAATGGGAAGCATCAAGATCAGTTTATTGTTGATGCCATTCAAGGTGGAGCTGGAACGTCCTTTAATATGAATGCGAATGAAGTGATAGCAAACCGAGCGATTGAACTACTTGGTGGTCAAAAGGGTGAGTATATGCGTGTGAGTCCGAATACACATGTAAATATGGCCCAATCAACTAACGATGCGTTCCCAACAGCCATTCATATTGCATCCCTTCGGCTGGCGGATGGTTTAACGGGAGAATTAAGCAAATTAATTGTTGCTATTAAAGAAAAAGAAAAGGAATTTGATAATGTATTAAAAATGGGTCGGACTCATTTGCAGGATGCTGTTCCGATTCGATTGGGACAAGAGTTCGGTGCCTATCAGCGAGTTCTTAACCGAGATCTTGGAAGGATTAAACGTTCGGTTGGTCATTTATTTGAGATCAATATGGGAGCAACGGCTGTTGGAACGGGTCTTAATGCAAAGCCTGAATACATTAAGAAAGTAGCTATATATTTATCTGATATAACGGGATATCCTTTTAAGACGGCGGAGAATCTAGTTGATGCAACTCAGAATACAGATGCATATACAGAGGTATCTAGTGCTTTGAAAATTATGGCAATCAATTTATCGAAAATGGCAAATGACCTCCGTCTAATGAGTTCTGGTCCACGTACCGGATTAAATGAGATAAATTTGCCTTCAAGACAACCAGGTTCTTCTATTATGCCTGGAAAAGTAAATCCTGTAATGTGTGAAGTGATTAATCAAATTTCTTTTCAAGTAATTGGGAATGATCATACGATTAGTCTTGCTTCAGAAGCAGGTCAGTTAGAACTTAATGTAATGGAGCCAGTGTTGGTATTTAACTTATTGCAATCATTTTCTATTTTACAAAATGGAATAAGTGTTTTCCGGAAGTACGCTATTGAAGGGTTAACTGCAAATGTTGACAGGTGCCGTGAGATGGTTGAAAATAGTGTAGGAATTGTTACAGCAATAAATCCTCATGTTGGATATGAGGTTGCCTCAAGAGTAGCTAAAGAAGCGATCCGAACAAATAGACCAGTTCGTGAAATATGTCTTGAAAGAGGAATTTTGTCTGAAGAAGAATTAAATGAAATTCTTGATCCGAAAGAAATGACGAATCCTGGTATTGCTGGTTCACGATTTATTCAAGGTTAAGCTATCTAGAAAGCCACACGGTTTTTCTTTGTTGCAAATAACTCACAAGTTCAAACGACCTTGTGGGTTATTCTCTCTACAAATATATATCAGTAGAAGAGCTCATTAGAACGAGCTCGAATGACTTAAAAATTCAGCTTCCTTCAAGAAAATAGTGCACTGAAGTAAGTGTAGGCGCGATTTGGAGTTTGCTGAAGGTGATAAGTCTTTTTTTTGTGGACCTTAATCAATTTTTATAATTATTGAAACATTTTAATGAGTTAATTCGTCTAATAAATGTGTAAGAAATAGAAAGAAATTGGGGGGACAAGGTTACATGAAACATTTGATAGTAATTATATTAGTTCTTTTCACAGTTTCAGCCTGTTCCCAAACATCTAATTTGATTCAGCTTGCTCCAAAAAGTTTGAATGAAATGCCTGTTAAGCGTAATGTACCTTATTCATTTTTTACAGGTTCAGTTATCACACCAATACAAAATAAACTCCCTGTTTTAGAAGTAATGAGTTGGTATGACGAAGATACAATTCTTTTTTTGCAAGAGGGAAATGAGATGTTCAGTTTACATACACATGATCTTTTTTCAGGGGAAACATCAGTTTTTTTTAAAGAAGATGGTTGGATATTAGACGTCAGTGCAAATGCTGACTATTCCTTGTTTGCTGTACAATATCTTTCAGTGGATGCGCGGGCGCATTTAAAGATCGTGAATGACCTCGGGGAGATTGTTTGGACGATTAAGGATTATGGAGATGAATATACAATATATTGGAACCCATATGACAAACAGACATTTGTAATGGTTGCTTATTTGCCTGACTGGAAGTTTGAAACGTATACAGGGAATGTTGAGCAGAAGACGATAACTGATATGGGACTGTCACACTCTTACTTTCAGTGGATCTCAGAATCAAAAGTAGGGTATTTGAAATGGGAAGAGTTGGAACCGAATTATCAGGCTCCGCTATATGAAATAGATATCGAAAGTGGGGAAACAAAAAGATGGAAGGATGCAGTTATTGCTTTTATGAGCTTTCCAGATGGTTTATCGCTTTCTGTTACAGTTGATTCTATTTATGATCTTTATTCTGTCTACCGCTTTTATGATGAACAACAGCTGTATAGAAAAATTGAGATGCCAATCCTCAACACGTATTCTGAACAATGGTGGATCCCATATTACTCATATGACGATAACAATGGCATTTTCTATTACTTGCGTCCAAAGTATAGTGGTGATTATTTTAGTTATGAAGATGGATATGAGTTAATTGCCTATAATGTGCAAGATGATTCTGAAGAAAAATTAATCTCATTAGAAAAGCATGTCCCAATTTCCATTTCACCAACGGGTTCTAGTATTCTTATTGGTGAACGGTTTGAATATGTTTATGATCTACAAGAAGGTACGCTTGTACAAATGTGGATAGAATAAATTCGAAACAGGTTATTTAAAAAGGAATTTTTATTTTTATTTGACCATCTCCTAAATAACGACATAAAGTCGTGATGAAGCTTTTTGAATACACATAAATATTGCGCCTCTTGCATTTTTGAAGCAGTCTGTCATAATGGAGATAATAACTTGTATTTTCAAGACTAGGGGTGTCTGCATAAGTGGACTGAGAAAAAGGCTTTGCCTTTTACCCTTATACCTGATCTGGATCACGCCAGCGTAGGGAAGTCGTCGCAGTCGTATTCCGTATGTTCGGATGCGGCTTTTTTTTGGATTTTTATCATAAAGGTGGGGCTAGTATGAAAGAATTTAAATTATATGCAATAACGGGTGAAGAGTTTCATCAAGGTCGAGAACTCATAGAAGTAATGGAGGAAGCGATTCTTGGTGGAGTGGATATCATTCAATTACGAGATAAGACAAGCAGTAAGAGAGAAGTATTAATGAAAGCAAAAGCATTACGAGAATTAACAAAAAAACATGATGTAACATTTATTGTTAATGACCATATTGATGTTGCTCTTGCAGTGGACGCTGATGGGATTCATCTTGGTCAAGATGATTTGCCTCTTGCTGATGCAAGAAACATTATGGGACAAGATAAAATAATTGGTATTTCAACTCATCATATCGACGAGGCACGTGAGGCGCAAGTAAATGGTGCAGATTATATTGGAGTGGGTCCTATTTTTCATACAAATAGCAAAGTCGATGTTGTTGATCCGGTTACGACTGAATACATTCAACAAGTCGCTTCGGAAATTACGATCCCATTTGTCGCGATCGGCGGGATTAAACTTCATAATGTTGATCAAGTAATAGAAGCAGGTGCAACTAGAATTTGCATGATTTCTGAAATCGTTGGAGCTGACGATATTAAAGGAGTTTGTGAGCAATTTACGAAAATATTAGCTACAAAGGGAGAGAAGTAAAGTGCGGCTACTAATTAATGGAGAAGAACACAACGTAGAGGTTTCTACTCTTGAAGAGATCGTGTCTCATTTTGACCTTGAACCTCATCTAGTTGTAACTGAGGTTGAAGGTAGAATTATTGAACGTGCTAATTGGTCTGAAAAAAAATTACATGAAGGAATGAGAATTGAGCTCGTTCAATTTGTTGGAGGTGGATGATATGAAACAAACAAAATTAACGATAGCAGGGAAAGAATTATCATCACGTTTCTTTCTTGGAACAGGAAGGTACCCAAATCCATTTGTGCAAAATGAAGCGATTAAAGCTTCAGAAGCAGAAGTCTTAACATTTGCTATTCGAAGAGTGAACTTAGGTGCTCCAAACGAAGATGCTATTTTACAACATTTAGAAGGAATGTCTTTCACGTATTTGCCGAATACGTCTGGTGCAAAAACGGCAGAAGAAGCGATTCGAATTGCCAGACTTGCAAAAGCATCAGGATTAAGTGATTGGATTAAAGTTGAAATAAGTGTTGATGAGAAGACACTTTTACCTGATCCAATCGAGACATTAAAGGCGACAGAGGTATTAGCTAAGGAAGGTTTCATCGTCTTACCGTATACATCGGATGATCCCGTTCTTTGTAAAAAATTAGAAGAAGCTGGAGCTGCTGCAGTGATGCCAGGAGGCGCTCCCATTGGAACAGGTTTAGGGATTTTAAATCCTTATAACCTTGAATTAATTATTGAACAAGCCAATGTACCAATTATCGTTGACGCTGGACTCGGTTCGGCTATGGATGTAGCTCAGGCAATGGAGCTAGGGGCAGATGGTGTTTTAATGAATACACCAGTAGCAAAGGCGAAGGACCCTGTAAAGATGGCTCATGCAATGAAATATGCAATTGAAGCAGGAAGATTATCGTATGAAGCAGGAAGGATCCAAAAGAAGAAGTATGCAACAGCTAGTAGTGGTCTTACTACATTTGTTTCAAAGTAGGAAGAATGGTTAATTGGGGGGAAATTTGTGAAAGAGAAAGTAGTTATTCTAGGAGGGGGCGTCATTGGCTTAGCGACAGCATTCGAGCTTAGTAGACGTAATTATGATGTGACAGTTTTGGAGAAAACCAGTTGTGGGGGACAAGCGTCTGGAGCAGCAGCTGGCATGCTTGCTCCTTTTTCAGAAATTGGAGAGGATCCCGATGATTTCTTCAAATTGTGTCTTGATAGCTTACGAATGTATAAAAAGTGGCAAGGTGATGTCAAAGAAGTATCGAAGTTGGACTTTGAATATTCGGAGAGCGGAAGCCTGCACGCCGTCTATCATGACGCTGATGTGCTCGCTCTTGAAACGAGACAGTCGTGGCAGAGTGAATGGGGAGCGGAAGCCGAATTAATTTCGGGTGAACAATTATGGAAGATGGAGCCTGCTCTTTCTAAAGATGTGAAGGCGGCTATGTATTATCCTGAGGAGAGTCATGTTTTTGCGCCAGATTATGTGAGAGCATTAGAACAAGCTTGTCGCGTAAATGGAGTAAACATTGTTGAACACCTTGACGAGGTAGAGGTAATCGAGTGGGAACAGTCAGTTGAATTACGCGCAAAGGACGGTCGTGAGTTTATTGGAGATCGTCTAATTATTAGCTCGGGTGCTTGGTCTAGTGAATTAGAAGAGACATTCGGTCTTCGTATTCCCGTCTATCCGATCCGTGGGCAGATATGTGCATACGAAGTACCAACTAATCAAGTGAAACATATCATATACACAAGTCAAGGCTACCTCGTTCCAAAAGCAAATGGAACATTAGTAAATGGTGCATCTGAAGATATAGCTGGATTTCGTACTGATGTAACGGATAAAGGAATTGCACGATTAACTAACTGGAATAAGCATGTCTTTCCATTTCTAGCAAAAGAAACACCATTTCATACATGGGCAGGATTACGACCAGCAACGCAAGATGGCTTCCCACTTATTGGGAAACTCGAGCAAGCCCCACATATTATCTTTGCAACGGGGCATTACCGAAATGGAATCTTACTTAGCCCAGTAACTGCTGTTGCTGTAGCGGATCTATTAGAAGAAAAAGAAGCATACGCACCATTAGCATCATGTAAACCAGAACGATTTACATAAGAGAGTTGGTACCAAAAGGGGTGCATTTCCCCTTTTGGTACCAACTCTCAGCAATGAGCGGAGCCGCTGCTATCTTTTAAGCCTTTTGTGAGTGGGTTTCTCAAAAAAGGCGCGCAGCGTGTGGAGCCATTGCCATACCGCATAAACAGAAAATTTACCAAAAAGGGGTGCATTTCCCCTTTTGGTACCAACTCTCAGCAATGAGTGGAGCCGCTGCTATCTTTTAAGCCTTTTGTGAGTGGGTTTCTCAAAAAAGGCGCGCAGCGTGTGGAGCCATTGCCAT
>NZ_JAXBLX010000062.1:0-24066 GCF_037027555.1 Halalkalibacter kiskunsagensis
CGAGTGAGTGGCTAGTTCTTGCTCGACGGGAATCCCACCCGCTATATGATACGACCTAGGCTCGGCCGCACAACTGCTCGTTCGTACAAGAATTAACTGTCTTAATTGAGCGGTCTAATAATATTGCAGAAGTATTTGGGTAAGTTTTAAGCAAAATTTCAGCTAAAAATCTATTTCCACAGCCCAAGTCCATAATTCTTATCGGATTAGAGGTGAAATGGTTGATTACTTGAAGCATAGTTTCAGCTTGTTCAGCTCCGAAAGGAATTCCTCCTCGAGTTTATTCCAAATAATGTTGTGTAACATCTTGTCTTTGCCAGTTTGTTGTTGCCATTTTTTTCTCCCCCCTTTATAAATGTTAAAAATAAAAAAGCCTATAATCTCATAAGAGACGACAGGCTTTACCTACGTGGTACCACTCTTTTTGATTTGTTTGACAAACAAATCCACTTTAAAACCGATTACGGAAGTCAGCCGTTAAGACCTATTTATCAGCCTTACCACTTATGGG
This sequence comes from Halalkalibacter kiskunsagensis, assembly GCF_037027555.1. Lineage (NCBI taxonomy): Bacteria > Bacillati > Bacillota > Bacilli > Caryophanales > Bacillaceae > Halalkalibacter > Halalkalibacter kiskunsagensis. The sequence goes on from NZ_JAXBLX010000062.1 coordinate 512, forward strand.
CGAGTTGGGAATTTTATTGACAAAAGGACTAGATAGTAATTAAAACTTATCTAGTCCATCCTATTTAAATAATCTAGCTTTAGATTAAGATTCTAAATCAATCGGTGAATGAATGTTATCTTTAAACAAGTCAAAATATAACTGATTATTTGTACCGCGCACACAATAGGAAACATCCTCTAATCTTAACCCTCGTTGTGATATTTCCGCATCTAACCATCCTTTCGTAAAATGATTTTGCTTGAAATTTTTTTCTATAATTTGTCCATCCATAATCAGTTCTAAAGGGAAAAAGGATTTGTTCGTACTAAAAATCCCCATATCCTTTTTGGTTGTATTCCGATGCGGCAGCTTCTTTAATACTGAAATATGCCCATCTGTTTCCATGACTGCATACTCTACTTCATCAATATCAAAAACATCCTTTTCTCTCAATGCCTGATTTAGAGAATCCATTGTAAATTTTAACTTCTTAAGATTTTCCTCAAGTATTTTCCCGTTTTGAATAATAACTGTCGGTTCTCCAGAAAGTAATGCTCGAATATTTCTATTTTTTAATGAAAGTAAAGTAGAAAGAAAAAGTAACCCTACAAAAGATATTAAAGCAACAATAATATATTTTATACTAATTGTTACGTTAAAAGTTAAATTCCCAGCAATTGCTCCTAACATAATGGTGGCAATAAAATCATGGTATGTCATTTGAGAAATGGTTTGCTTTCCAAGTAAATGAGCAATAGATATAAGCATTACAAATGCTAAAATACATCGCAATATGATTTCAATTGTCTGTAACATGAAACTGCCCCCTTAGTAAATTTTTCAAAATATGCAATTAAAACTTATTTTTAAACAAACTTCCTAAAAGTATCCACTTTTGAATATGGCTTATTGTATATCATTATTTCTAGATTGAGCTTGTGTGGATTTCTAACTCATTTAATTATTGGTGAACCCACCATTCTAATAAAGCATGGCAAGATTGTTCAAAAGAATTTAAAACAAATTCGCTAATCTTTAGCAGAACTTTTATCAACCGTTCGAGCATTTGGCTATCCTGATATTAAAGATATTGAATATGCCATATTAGAACCAAATGGAAAAATAAGTGTTATTCCGAGGAAAGAATTACAGCCTTTAACTCTTGAACATTGCAATATTAAAGTCGAATAATCTGGTTTACCACTTGCTCTTATTATTGAAGGCAGGATTCAAAAACGAAATATGGCCCTTATTAACAAAGATGAACAATGGCTAGAAAACATGTTAGAACAAAAGAGGATTGAAAATATTAATGATATCTTCTATGCATACATGAAAGATAGCGAGGATTCCTTTACAATTCTTACTTATCAGTACTGATAAAATACCTTATGTAATAAAAAGTCTACATCAAATGCAGACCTTTTAATTTTCAGTGAAATATTAGTCTATAAACTAGTTCGACCACTATACTCATGTCTATGTGGAATTGCTCCATCAACAGAAGTTACTCCACTAAATTCATGATAATGCCCTCCACCTAGGAGAAATATTGCTGGGCCTGTTACCCCACGAATAACATGTTTATGCCTATCGTCAACAGTAGTAAATGTAAAATAACGATGTGTATGCTGTATTCCACTAGGAGCTGGTTCTGTAACTCCTGCATAACGATGATCATGTCCTACATCAAATGATGTTACTCCTTTGAATTCATGGGTATGAACAGGTTGACCATCCCAAGTTGTTATATAGAGATTATGCGAATGTTCAGTACCATCCTCATCAATATCATACATAAATCCTGTTACTGGAACATTAATCATTAATAAATCACCCTTTCGATTTGCTCTGGTATCTTATGAGCAAAAATTAGAAAAAGAGTGGGTTTGTGTACCTACCTAGAGAAAGATTATTGTACAGATGACAAAAAATGAAACCTTTTAAAGCCTAACAAAGAAGTTGTTTTTGAAAAGCTATTCGATTTTCATAACCTGATTTTTTGAAGTATGAAAAAATTCCATATATAAATAATAAAAAGGATATTAATTAAATTAAAGGAGCAGGTTCTATGAAAAAATTGTTAATGGGACTGATTTTATTAATTCCGCTAATCATGTTTACTGGGTCAATAAGTACTTACGCAAAAAACCAGGAACAATGCATTAGCCAATCAGAGGTAAAGTTCGAAAATGAATTCAGGAGACTTTGGATTGATCATGTATTGTGGACAAGTAATTATATTACAAGCGCAACAACAGCAGGAGCAGAAGATCAAAAACAGGTGTTGTCAAGGTTGCTGAAAAATCAGGAGGATATTGGTAATGCTGTAAAGCCCATATACGGAGAGGAAGCTGGGAACAAACTTACAGATTTGCTTAAAGAGCATATCGTTATTGCAGGAAAGATTGTAGATGCGGCTAAAAGCGGAAATGAAGCCTTGGTGAATCAGCTAAACAAAGAATGGTATAAAAATGCTGAGGAAATAGCCGCTTTCCTTAGTAGCGCAAACCCTCACTTAAAAAATGAAGATCTAAAAAAATTGCTGTTTATGCATTTGGAGTTGGTGGCAAATGACTTATCAGCAAGCTTAGTAAAAGATTGGGGGGCAAGAATTGTTGCAATCGATGAAGGGGTTTCCCATATAATCCTAATGTCAGATGCTATCTCTGCGAGGATTGTAAATCAATTTCCTGAGAAGTTTAATAAATAATCTCAATAAGCTCCAGCACTCTGCTGGAGCTTATTGAAAAATTCCTTTAGGGCATGTAGTTTCCCACGTTTATTCATTTGTTTTAGGAAAATATTAATATTAATAAAAACAGGAAACGACTATTACTGTTTCCTTTTTTTTACTTAATCTCTCCGTTAGATTTTAAAATCTAATAAGTCGAGTTTCACATTTGAATACTTCGCTTTTCCCGTGATTACTGTATTTTTTAACCTTTACTATCCTAAGAAAAATAAATTTTTTATTAAATTCCTTTATTATTTCTTTTATTTGTCTCTATTAACTGGATTAGAATTTATTGCAGTTAAATATACAAAGACAATTAAATATATTTGTTGGAAATGGTATTGGAGTACGATAACTATGGGAATCTCAATTTTTATTTCTCGACTTTACTTTAAGTGGTTTTTTATAAATGAAATTAAACCAAATTCCTCGACGTCTTCGTCCCCATTAGATAAATAAGTTAAAAAACATGCTTTATCTTAAGCGAAGTCTTTGGACTTTGCTTTTTCGTTTCGAGGTTTGCACTGTTGCATAGTAATTGTCAAATAAGAAAGACGACCATCCTAAAAGTGATCTTCTCTAGATGTTTAATATACTACCAGTATCGTTGTACTCGCAGTAAAAGATCATGCAATAAATTACAGTTCTTGTTGAGCTAACGCAATCCGTTTGTTTAAGTGTATTAATTCACAATAATCCCGTTTTTAAGAATAGAAATAAAAATGAGCTGCCGCAACAGCTCAGAGATATATTTCAAATATTATTTTATTCTTTCAAAATTGAAATCCAAATTTCACATTTTACTGAAGGTGAAGCTAAATCTTTACTTTTAATCGACAAGATTTCAGGTCCTTCTGTTACTTGATAGTTAGAGGATGGGATCCACTCAGAATAAATTCTTCCCCAAGTTTCCTGGAGTGTGTTAGGAAATGGTCCTGTTGATTCAAATATCGCCCATGTTAAGGCAGGAACTTCAAGTTTTGAAAAGTTTCCAGGGTTCTCTCGTGTTGTCGCTACTCCTATATACTGGTCCAACTCTCCTTTTTCTTCCATACGTCCTTCTGAAAAGTTTGTAGATGCTTGAATCATTCCTTTTGGTTCAACATTAGAGAGTTTTTGTAATTGGTCTATTTTTTCCATATTCAAGGATTGCCACATCGCTACTATTTCCGAATTTTCTCCTTCAAAAACAATTGGAACTCGTTTCATGATACCAACGATGTTAAATGCTCCTTTTTGTTCGATTCGGTAGTTCATTTCATTTCCTCCTCTAATTGATAATTGGAAGGTCATGAGTGGATATGCTTTTAATTGCTGACCATTATTTCTTGCTTCTGATGGTGTGACACCATGTAAATTGAGAAAAGCTCTAGTAAAGGAGTCCGGTGAATTGTATCCATATTTCATCGCAACATCGATTACTTTTACGTAACTCTTTTGAAGCTCAAATGCTGCCAAACTAAGTCGTCTACGGCGTATATATTCTGATAACGTAATTCCTGCAAGAAAAGAAAACATTCTTTTAAAATGATATTCGGAACAATGAGCTAAACTTGCCACCACCTTGAAGTCTATTTCGTTAGTAAGGTTTTCCTCGATATACTTCATTGCAGTATTCATGTTCTTAAGCAAATCCATTAATATGACCTCCTTTCATCAATAGAATAACAGGAGTTTACTCTAGTCATCCGACATTTTGTGCACCATTTTGTAGGATTAATTTTTTATTTCGTTATACTGCTTAATTCGTTAATAAGAAACGGTCAGTCCTATGTAACAAAACTGCTTAGTTAGCAAAGTACATACTTTTACAATATAACCCCAAAAAACGAAGATATTTACTGCACATTATGCGTCAAATACGAAAAGACGATTACTTTGAATATAATCGTCTCTTAGATGGTTAATACTTTACCAGTATCGTTGTGCAGCAATGGGATACCTTTGCTTCTATCTTTTTTCTTCAATTTAATGTTGGTATATTTTTTTATCAATCTTATTTCCGTGATTTTTAAAATTTGAAAAATAACCGACTTAATGTCGGCTCTTTCAGTTCATTTTATTTAGTTTGTGAAATTGCATTAACGAGTTGGTTAAGAGCTTCGTTAATTGGAGTAACTGGACGACCAAGAACTTTCTCAAAATCATTGCTTTTAACTTCTAGTGAACCGTTTCGAATGCTTTCTTGAATACCTACTACAATCGGAATCACAAAATCAGGTAAACCTAACCCTTTCATGATCTCTGCATATTTTTCGTCACTAACTTGTTGTACAGGTATTTCTTTACCCAACACATTACCAAGAGCAGATGCCAATTCTTCTTGAGTTAAAAGAGGACCAGAAAGTTCATAAACTGTATTTTCGTGACCGTTTCCAACAAGAACCGCTGCCGCTGCATCTGCATAATCATGTTGCAGTGCCCAACCTACTTTACCTTTTCCAGCAGAAGTTACCCATGGAGCTCCTCCCATAGCACCTTGTATACTTCCGATTTCGTTTTCCAAATACCAATTATTACGCAAGAAAGAATATGGGATACCCGTCTTAATGATGGCTGCTTCTGTCGCAACATGAGGAGGAGCCATTAAATTTTTGCTATCTATTGCATTTGCTAAACTTGTGTAAGCAATAAATTTTACCCCTGCACGCTCAGCTGCTTGGACAGCATTAGTATGTTGATGAATTCTTGTTTCATTGTCACCATCGGCAGAAATAATTAATAAGCGGTCAATCCCTTTAAAAGCATTAGCTAATGTTTCTGGGCGATCAAAATCTCCTTGACGAACTTCCACTCCACGAGCACGAAGTCCTTCTGCTTTCTCTGGGTTTCGAACGCTCACTGCCAGTTCACTTTCAGGTATAGATTTCAATAATGAGTCAACAACCTTTGAACCTAATTTCCCTGTTGCTCCTGTAACTAATATTTTCATTTTGTATTCCTCCCACTCGTTCATCTGTAACAACACCAATTACATGTAATCATTCTAATTACATGTAACCGATTTGTCAACACATTAAATGCTATTTATTATTTTATACGTCATTTGGTATAATAAGCTTGTAATCAATTTAATTACATGGTGAAGAAATAAAATTAAATAACGGAATAGTTAATAGAGGTGGTGACTTAATATGTCCATCAGCAGCCGATTCGCTGTCGGAATTCATATATTAACTCTAATTGAATTAAATAAAGATGGAGTAACATCTTCTGAATTTTTAGCTTCAAGTGTTAACACGAACCCAGCCGTAATAAGAAAACTAATGGGAATGCTAAAAAAAGCTGGTTTGATAGAGGTAAATCCTGGTATTGCAGGGGCTAGACTCGCAAAGGAATTCTCCAATATTACACTGTTCGACGTTTATAAGGCTGTGAATGTTGTACAGGAGAAGGAATTGTTTAGCATACATGAAAGTCCACATCCTGATTGCCCCGTAGGTAGGAACATCCAGAATACAATTGAACCATTATTCACAGCAGCACAATTGGCAATGGAGAAAGTTTTAAGAAATGTTACTTTAAAAGATGTTGTGGAGGATATTGCTACTAAAGAAAATATCCGTTAAAAAAAGGCATTCCAAAGGAATGTCTTTTCTCTTTATTCCTCAACTAATCTGATCCTTTACTTAAGTACAATATTTCACAAGGTTAATTATATTTTACATAAATATTCAATTTAAAACTCTTTAGGTTATTCCACAATCTGACTTTGTTTGTTGCGCAGTATTGGTCTAATACGAAATTGTATTTTTCTTCAACATTACTGCCTCTTTAACAAAATAAGAGCTGCCGCATCGACAACTCCTTGTTCAGTCACTGCACTCAGTTAGCTGAAAATCATGTTCTTCTCAAACTTGCTTCAAATAAATCTATTATTTCTAAAAATCTCTCAGCTTCTCTAAATGTATGGTCTGCCAAAAGAGGATGAATATTACTTTTGATCCGACATGCTTCAATTAACTCTCTAGCTGTTTTCTTGAAATCCCTTAAGGAAGCAACCGATACTTTATTTTGATTTAAAAATTGACTTAAAATAGGTTTAGTTTCTGATTGAGGACGCATGGAGTCTAAATCAACCGCTTGGAACATCAATTGGTCGAAATCATGGCTAAATTCTCTTGCCTGTTCAACCAATTTTCTTTCCGAAGGATCTAAAAGATGCCCAATAAACTTTGCATGGTCTGCCATAATTTTTAAGAAAAATACATTTTCTTCTATCACCGTATCTGGTTCTGGGGCAAGCTTCCCTTCATTCAGTTCTTTTAAACGATTAGCAAAATATGCTGCCTCTCTACTAATATGATCAACTAACAAAGGGAAATTGTTATGACGGATTTGGCAACTTAAAGTTAAGCCTAAAACTTTTCGTTTGTAGCCCCATATTGCTGCTGCAGCTTGGTAAACCTCACTATTAAAGGCTTGAACTTGACGTAAATCTGAATCAACACTAAATCTAGCTAACCTTTCTTCTATACGTTCGAACAATGAAATAAACTGTTGAGCTTCCTCGATAAGTTGTGTCTGTTCATGAGTAAAACCCAAACTTAAAAATAAGGCATGTTCTTTCATAATCCTAGACCAAAATTGGATTTCGTCTAATGACCTCTCAACTATCGGATTTGCCATACTATCCCTCCTTATTGACCCCTGCCTTTCTATATATACGTGTGATACTTTGTATTATTCGTTATTTACTCCAGGGACAGAGGGACAGGTTCATCGTCCCAGTTGATAGAATTCATCCCGCTTTCGGACTGTTTCTCGTCTTCCTCTTTGCTTCCTGTCCGAATTCATCCCGCTTTCGGACTGTTTCCAGACTTCTTCTTTGCTTTCTGTCCGAATTCATCCCGCTTTCGGACTGTTTCCAGGCTTCTTTTTTGCTTTCTGTCCGAATTCATCTTCATCTTCTCTTTCGGACTGTTTCCCAGCTTCCTCTTTGCTTTCTGTCCCACCTCTGTCCCTGGTACTTATTAAACATTTCTAATCATATTCTTATAAAAGAAAACAATAAGAAGGGGTGTAAGTTAATTGAAAAAAGTTAAGGTTAGTTTACGGCCCATTGTAAGTAAGATAAATTTACCCACTGTTCTGAAAACAACTATACTTCCAGGTGACTCAATTGAAAGATTATTTATCCCAGGTAGGAGAGATTTATTACATAGGAAATGGAGATATAAGGACTTTTTTAGATATTCGCCCACAAGTTATCAAACTAGGTGCTTCTGGTGGCGGATATGATGAACGGGGATTGCTAGGGCTAGCGTTTCATCCCGAATTTTATTATAACGGTCTGTTTTATCTTCATTATTCAGTAGCTGGAACACAAGGGCCAGGTGCTCTTCCTGAATCTTTTAACCCTAACCCGTGTGATCCCACAACCTTAAACTTAAAATGGATTAATAGAGAAATTCAATTCGATCATATTGATACAGTTGAAGAATGGATTTTACAATCGAATGGTCAACCTCAAAAACGGCGGACCTTACTTAATTTAAGAAGACCATTTTTTAATCATAATGGCGTCAATAGCTTAAACTTTTCACCTGAAACAGGAAAACTTGTTTTAACAACCGGAGATGGCGGATCAAGCTATGACCCATTTAATATAAGCCAGGATGATATGGAAATCGCCGGTAAAATAATTGAAATTGATGTAGTTAAGAATTCATTTATTAATAATCCACCCGTAGTTACACGTTTTAATGAACTTCCCGTATCTATTCAGGAAACGCTTACAGTAATTGCTAAAGGAGTTCGCAATATACCAGGCATTTCATTTCAAAGGTTTAATAATCAGTATATTAAATATGCTGGAAATGTCGGACAGGATTTGGTCGAGTCGATTTTTTCATTTGTTCATTATAAACCCATACCGGTTACACAGCTTATTCAAGCTTCTTTCATGTATTCTAAGCCTGACCAAGAAGGATTTATTAACTTTGGCTGGCGGGGGTGGGAAGGTTGTTTTCCTACTTCGATCATGAGAGGCTGTACTAATAATACGTCTTTTGACGAGAAAACAATTGCTTATTACAATGAATCAGTAGCACTTTCAGGGAGTCGTCTTCAGCCTTTAACTAGTTATTTTCATCAAGATCCCCGACCCGATAAGTTTGGAGGAACTGCACTTACAGGAATTCATCCTTATATAGGGAATCAAATCCCTGGTTTAACAGGAAGTGTTGTGTTTACTGATTTTGCCGGGAAAGATTCTCAACCTCAGGCTAGAGGTGCTTTAGCTTATACCAGAGTGAGACCAAATGGCAAACAAAATGATTTTAGTGTGATTCAAACCGATTATAATTTTGGGTCTCAATCAGCCTTTTATGCTAGTTTGGGAACGAATCTGGGTCAATCCAGACTATATTTAGGGGTTTATGGCTCTATGAATGTGACTGATCTTAACCAAGGCACTGTTTTTGAAATAGTTCCATGAATCATAACTATAAAATTCTACTTACTTGATACATTTCTTATATGGATTGAATTTAATCTAATTAACAACCAAGGGAGGAATCAAGCTCCCTTGGTTGTTACTTTTTCCAGGTATTAAAGTTGAACACCTTGATTTCACCAAAATACTGTTACATAAGTTTCCGAGATAATTTCTGTAAACCTTAATATAGGCGCCCTCAACGACTTGGGGATCTATTAATCACCTGAAAAAAATGGGTGAATTTCCTGAAACTGGGCTATTTTATAGGATCACTAAATTATAATCATTTTTATTCTTCTAAAAATGATTAAAGAAATTTCAACCCATAACCAGCTATAAAGGAAAGCAAATAAAAAGATCCATATAGTTGTAAGAAATGAAAAGGAATCAGAGACGGCTGGACCTAGAATTGGAAAGTGAAAAATAAATATTAGACTCATTATCCCTAACATTAAAAGAATTGTCCCTGTTGCAATAACACTTAGTCTCTTCCTAAAAAAGGAGAAAGATGCGCCTATACCAAGTCCTAACAATCCTGTTGTAAAAGGAAATACAATTAGTTCAGTTGGCTGTAGGATCAATAACAACATAATTGTCATAAAATAGGACTTTACTCCAAATGGAATGAATAAAATGGAACATAACAGAATAGGTGCAGTGGCAAGCGGACTTATAATATATCCCATACCTGGTATAAAGCCACCAGCAGCCTGTAGAATGGCAGCAATACAAGCAAAAATAGACCCTAATATGAGCTTCATCGTTTTTTTATGTTTATTGAATATTATTTGAGATAAACGAACCTCATCAGAAATAGGTTTGAAAAAATACACTTTTTCACCTCATTCTAAATGGTTTATATGTTTTCCGTACATTATATTTACCATTTATTAGAGGTGGAACTATTATTACTAATCCAAACATCAACATCCTTTTTATTGAAAATAAGCTTTATAAAAAACCTCTCTAAAACTTAATCGATAATACTAAAGGAGGCATTTTCCTATTTTCAATGTGCGTTACTCTTGCTTTACCTAGCTAAGTAAACTCCCTCTTAACCAGGCGCGTGAACGGTATGGTCCGACGGGAACTTGGATCAAGCTGGTTTTTCCTTTCGAAGCGATCCTGTAAAGTTCATCACATTGGTTTGCATCGAATCCTAACAATGGATGCCCCCCCATTCCTAAAGCACACGACACCAAGAGCAGTCGTTGCACGAGAATGCCCGCTTCCATCTGTTGAATACGGTATCCTCTATACCCGAATATTTCTTTTAGGTGACTTTTGTCTCCAACCACATGCATACAGAGTGGAATTTGATACAAATTCACATTGGGCATGGTTAATCCGTATTGTAAAAACTCCCGGTAATCTCCCTTGTTTATTCTCCGAAGTGCATGAGTGCCACTATCATAAGAATAAGCACCATTACGAATTCCCTCTACATTATAAAAACTGCCATATAAAGAAACACGAGTCTCAAGCTGTCCCTCTGCATCGTCGATGTCATTTTGATACGAGAAAGAAAATGTCTCTTTTAAAAAAGAAGATAATTGTGTTTGGCTCACTTTTCCTAACGTAAAATCGGTATCAGGAGAATACCGCTTCCTGCAAACAGATGCGAGATCGAACGATAAGCATTTTGAAAATGGCAGCAAGACCATCTCCCTATCTAAGGTAAGTTTCTCACAATTATTTTTCTTTACTTTCACAAATGAATTCTTTGTTTCAATCATCGATACTTCATTAAGTTTTCTAAGCATTGGATAATCAATGACTCTCTTTGAACGATTATAGGAAATATGATTCAATACTGGAACTTCCCGACACAATTCAGATGCTGAAAGTATTTCTTCCCTTTTTTGAACGTTGTCAACACAAGTAATTGATGGTTTCATACTTAATGGGATAACTGCATATACACTTTCCTCCTGTCCGGATAACCCAAGCAAATGATTAATAGACCGATCAAGAAATTGATAACATACCCGTGTAGAGAACCCCATTCGCTTGGCTACTTCTAATGATTGCCCAATTAACACACCTGCATCTAAGCCTTGGAGTCTGTAGGAAAAATTATTGTATTTATAAAAATTTTTCCAAAAAACGGTCGAGACAAAAGCGATGCAAAAACAATCCGAAATAGGAAGACCGTTTTCAAGACTTCTCCCTAAGTAGAAATCGTAATTTCCTTCTCGTAACAAAATAAGACTATGATGCGCTACATCATAATGGTAAATTCCTTCGGGAGCATTATCCAGTTTTAAATACACATATAATTCGTTAGGATACAACGCCCCCCCAGAGGGAACAAATCTCCGTAAAGACTGAGTAAATCTTGCATGTTTTTCCTTGGCTTCGTCAATTAAAATAGATTGAGAGTATTGAGTAAGTCCGTATACGTACCATAAAAAATGACCAACCTCTACAAGACTAGGGTTTTGATCATCTTCTTTCTTCTTGAGTGCTAAAGGTACTTCTGCAGAGAGAGGGATCCTTGGTAACCCGCGGTACAATTTATAGGGAAGTGGCGCATCCTCCCAATCTACCTCCCAATCTGGGGGGAAGATTTTATCCGTTTCAAAATGCAGTTGATGTAGAAAAGTTTCTAGCTCCAAATCGTTTACCCTCCTACTCTTCCATTACGGGAATGGATGGGGAAATGGATTAAGCTGTTCATACAATAACGGTTTCTTCTCGTATCCTAGTTGCATAGGTACCTTGAGTACCCTCTCCAACCCTTTCACACGGGTGAGGTGATGCCCAAATGTCATTGGTAACATACCTGGAATTAATACCTTTACACAATATAATCCATTCCGTTCAGTTATAGTTGTTGTTTGGTCAACCACTATAACATCTAGGTTTAAACGGCGGAACCTCTGAAGGATATCCTGAAGATCATCTTTTAAATCAGTATTGGCCGGCGGCTCCTTAAATTCCTCAGCAAACGTACGTAAAGGACGGTGATCATCTAATAAAAAATTCAGTCGTTCTTCTGCTTCTTTGAGACCATATAGCATACCATGGTCCTCCATCGTACGTACTGCAAACGGATCTTTAAGCATCTTTTTATATTTCTGTCGGTTTTTCTCCAACTTTTCATCATCCCTAAACATCATTCCTGCCAGCTCGTAAATCGAGCTTTTTACAGCCCTAACAGGATCAGGGTTAGCACCTGCTGCACAAATAATGTTTACGCCCCTGGATCTTTTGTTTTTTGCAACTGCCCAAACACTTGGAATCTCATGTTCCATTGTTGAATTGTAAAAATAAAGGTCATAACCGGTAACTTCAGTAATACGGTCGACCATCAGCTGTAATTCTATATCGTTAGCTGAACGAAGATCAAGCCGCGGAAGGGGGAGCCTTGCATACCAGGTTAACAAGAACGAATCTCGCTCGACAACCTCCATAATCGCATGGAAAATGGCTTCTACTAATGTCCCTCCTATGGCGCATCCGTTTGATGTTTCATATACAAAGCCATCCCCACAGCTCAAACTATAGTAGGCGAGTAACTCTGGAACTAGAATAGGACGTTCTTCTAGTAACGAGTAACCCCAGACCCAACTCATTGGCTGATCAGGCTTAAAAGGTTTAAACGGAAAATCAGGATTTTTATATTGATCCGTTTCATGTACACCAACACATGTAGGATTTAGTGCACTATCTTTTAAATGATGATAACTATCATGAACGACTGTCCTTTTTCCTCGAGGTTCGATTCCACAATATCGTTCCAAACCTTCCAATAGGGCAGTCAGCTCACTCGTTTCATAAGAATTAGATCTCCCTGCTACTCCCTCGTCTCCTCCAAACAGCGGCATGTTCACTAAAACATCAGCAAAAGGAAGCCTGACATCCTGCATTTTTCCATTCATAAGCCCAGTACGATAATCGAGATAATCTTTGACTAACACTGTTTTTAATTCATCCATCGACCGACTGCGATAACCGCTATCATTGATTTTAGGACTGGATTCTAAACGAATCTGAGCTAATTCTGATGTATCATTAGGTAATGAACTGCACATCGGACACGATGGGTTAGGCAAGAAAATGTGCAGTGAGTTCGATAACGTTTTCATGTTCGTAATTGACATTTTTTCTTCTAAGTTGCTGGATTCTCCTTGAAGAATCCTTCGCACAGCATTGCTGATCAAATTTGCCATTTGCGACAGCCCAATTCGTGATGCCCAAGCATCTTGATGTATACCTTCTTCTGCTGGCAATCTCCTTTGAAACTCCCACATTTCTTGACGATCAGGTCCCGCTATAATACGCCGCATATCAGCACAACAAGAACATCCTGATGTATCCGGGCGTACGAATGGACCAATGATTCCCTCTCCAAACGAAATGAAACCTCGAAGCCATGGAATACCTGCCTCCCTGAATCTTTCTTCCGCTTTTTGATGAACAGATGGATGCCAGGAATCGTGGAGTACCAGAGCTAATTCTGTTTCATCTGGAACGACTTCTACTATACTTTGACGCTTTATAAGATAGTTTCCAGATAATTGATGATAGACAAAATCCGCTAATAAACCTCTTCCATTCATTAGAATTAGGGCTGCCATTAGCATTCCTCCTCTCGAACCTGTACACCAAACACCCCTGCTAGTTCATGCTTTAAAAAAGGTTCGAACGATAGGTCATAAATAACTAAACGTTTTCTGTATTGTTTTAAGACCTGAATGGAAGATTGTAATACCTCTAATTGAGTCATTCCATCACAAGAAGGAATTTTGAGTTGGGATTTCTTTTTACCAACAAAGTCGGCTGGCACCATTTCATGCCTTACCAGTGAATTGACCTGGTTTGGAGTATTTAAAAGTGCTTGTTCTAACGCATGTCGTAATGCAAACGTTATATTTAAACCTACCCTATTGTACCATCGACCATTCGACCTTATACGTATGACAGGGAAGCCCAGAATATCCTCTCTTAAATCGATGCTCGGTGGGCCATTTAAGGTAGTCAACGCATCTAAATAGTATCTGCATTGCTGATCTTCTATTGATTCTAGCTGCAGTTCAAAGAGCAAATTGGGTAGATCAACCTTTCTTTCTCTCAACTTTTCATCTAAATATTTTTGCAGTCCTCGACATATAGCCTCTTCTATTGTTTGCCCTGCACCGATGCCCATAAAATCTTCTGGTATAATCGAGTCAATCTGATCATTTTGATTTTTAAATCCCTTAACATTTGGATCGAACAATTGTGAAACATACATTTCAATGCCAGTCAGCCCGGCATGTCTTTTTGCCTCCTCATGTGTAAAACCAGCACAAACAACTTCTGAAAGAAGTGCTGCTGGGCCGTAACTTATCGGGTTAACTGCTTGAACATAACACTGAGCCAGAGGAAGCTGTGGCAAATTTCGTTCCTCCCATGAATGAAAAATTCCTACCTCTTCGGAAGTTAATCGATTAAAATATTCCAATAGGTTACTAGGTGAAGTATTTCTGTTCACTTCATGTTTAATCCTTACATCAAGGTCTTCAATCAGCCTGGGCGTTAAAATACTAGACGTAACCAACGGGTGTGTGAGGTATGATAACCAGTTCCCCTCCAATGTTTCAAGATTAAGTAGGTAAAATTGGTTACTTTCAGTTGAACCTGCAATTCCTACAGCCTTCTTGAAAAATTCAAATACAAGGACATTTGCCAAAATCGATCCAGCAGTTGATGAGAAATTGGTAGGCTGATGATCATCTTGAACGGCAGATTGATGAAGGCGGCGCCATGCAGACTCCCAGCATCCATCTGATTCTTGATGAACGACTGGACCCGCTAGCCCTACTTGCTCTAAACATATTGCAGGTAGAAATACCTTCCTTTCCTCTTTGCAAACGAAGTTAAGATTCCGTAGTTCATTTACATTTCCATCCTGCGAAACATACAGAACCCAATCGTAAGGCTGTACCGCTTGTTTCCAAGCACTTTTATACTCCTCTTTTTCAAAAGGGATCTCCTTTACCTCTACCTCGGAATCATCTTTTTTGGCATTCTGCACCAGTTCATGAATCCGTGGCCGATTTGTAGGCATTGATTGCGTTAACATAAAGTTGAATTTAGGAAGTCCCGATTCGAGTAATGCACTGACCAATGAAACTAGAATGGGACCAGCTCCGACAGCTAAAATTTTTGCCTGACGGTATTCTTGAAAGTGGTACGCGCCAGAATCGACAAAATTTTCAATGAATTCAATTTGTGAAGAATATTTTTCAAGGACCATAAGATTTAATTGGTGTGGTCGATCCTGACTTATATCTCTTACAAAGCCATTCTGGTACAATTTATCTCCAATCTCATATACTCTCTTCTTATACGGAGCCGTTAGTCCCTCGGTCAATTTTCCCAATGTTTGCTCTCCATTGAACATCGGCATCAGTGTTTCAATCCACTGATAGATGGTACTTCCTTTGAGACGGAAGGAGCTTTCGTTATTTCTAAAATACACACCACCTTCTTGATCTGGTATATAAAATGTATCTTTTTTTACCTTTAGACGTGTGGAAGCGTTAAGTTTTGTCATTAAGCTCCTCCTTAATAATCAATACAAATTAGGCACTACCATTTTATGTAGTTTTATTTGTCCATTATGATCCTGAAAAAAAGGTAATGCCCCTGCGATAAATTACGCAGGGACACTTTTTCCGTTAAATAACTAAATTTTTTAAAAAAACGTTTAACTTCCCCAACAACGGAAACAGTTATGACATCTAAAACAGTTAAAGCAGTTAAAGCAGTTAAAGCAGTTAAAACAATTAAAAAAACAGCTGAAGCATCGAAAACCGCCACATCGATGGAAGCCTCCGCCCCCAAACGTACCAAAGCGTGCATTTTCACTATTAGCATCCATAGGAATTAACTCACCAACTTGGAACTGATCCATTTCCAAGTTTTGCAATTGATTTTGATAATTATGCATTTTTCTTCTCCTTTGTATTTAATTTTCAGGTTAATCCGACACCTGACAGGAGAGTTCAAGGAAGTTATTAATCAGTTTTGGGCATTTAAACCATCAGACATTCCGCGTACTCTCTTCAACAAAATATGATTCCTTTTAGGTGATTGTTACTGATGTAAGTGCCCAAATCTCATTGAAGGTACCGTCTATTCGGCTATGTGGAAATTTATTTTCGATGAATATTCGTTTTAATTCTTGCATGAATCGATATACTCTTAATAAAAAAATATAGAAACTAAACCGACTACCAAAGCCCCATCCAACTAAAGGTATTAATGCGTGAAAAAGGATTAAAACCGTACAACTTGTAATAGAAACCGCAAATGCATCCAAATGCAATTCCATAAGAAATCATGAGAATTCCACTTAAATTCATTATTTCCGTCCCCAATTAATCAAAAATTAATGCTTAATTAGATCACCTGATTAATGAGTGGATCTAAGATTTCAATTAGGGAAGCATTGCTCAACTCAAGAGGATTAACTTTTTTTGATTTAAGTTACTTCACCACTAAACCAATGAATATATCCGCAACGCTTACAAATTAAAGTTTTAGCAGATTTATTTAACCAATCTACTTGTATCTCGTTAGATTTATACTCCTTACCAATATTATCTAACTCCATTTCTTTTGCCTTTTCTTCACCATCTTTTCTCAACCGTTCTAACTCTTCCTTACTGTAATACAAATCAGATACCCACCATAAAAGATACTTCAATAATACCAAGTTCAGACCCCTTTACTTTAAGAAATTAGTTATCGTTATTCGTTATTCAAGTATATGGCCCTTTTCATGAAGAAAGACGCTTTCCTTATTTCAGAAAAGCGCCCGTTTGTTGAGTAACTTATTACACTAAATAAATGTATGGCCTGCATCCTCCAATACTGATTTTGCTTTTTCTATGGAATGCACTTTAATCAACAAGTAGTCCGTATTAAAAGTAGAAATAGCAAAAATACTTATGTTGTTTTCCGCCAATGGATTAGCTAAAGAAGATAATATTCCTGTTAACCCAAAATCCAATACCCCCTCTATTTTTATACATTTCCAATCATGCTCCACGTCCTTTAGAAGGTTATTGGGAACATCAGATGTTGGACATACAATAGAAAGTTCTTCGTTAGTACGTGTCATTGAAATGAATTCGCCTCTGCCCGCCCAAGATGGTATTTCTTCTGTTGGTGGCAATTTCACAACAGAGAATATCGTGTCCAGTATAACTAAATTCATGTTAATCCACCCTTAATTAAAGTTGTATATTACATAATAACATTATTATTTATAACCAATTTGCTTCGTTAGTTTAAATGTAACATTTCACAAGCAATATTTATACTCCACAATCTGGACCTTAAATCAAAAATGAGCACTATTCTTATTACAGGAAAGCGCCCGATTGTTGAATCTTTCTAAAGCTTATTAAGACACGCCCTATTCCACTCGCATTCAAACTCCGAAAGCGACTGCTGACGCTTGTCTCTGTTATCGTCGACCGCTTTTAACGCCACTTTGTATAATTCGTCGCTCAATCGCCATTTTTCGATTGACCTGTCTTTTTCCCCGCCAAACAGAGCAAACGCGGTAGCTCCTATTAAATACACATTAGTTATTTCATCTATGTCTGCACCAAGTGTAAATTCCTCAGGCGACATAAAGCGTGAGGAGCCCCACATTCTGCCCATTGTATTGATATAGGGTACTTTCTCATAGAGATCAATATCACAAATAAGAGTCTTTTTTGTGCCAAAGTCATAAAGAATGCTGCTGTCATAAAAGTCAATGGCAACATACCCTTGCTTGATGACATGAATGTGAAAGGCCAGTATGTCGTTAAATACTTCAATTCTTTTGCTGTCCGGCATTTGCAAGAACTTTTCTCTGGACATCGGATACATTTTGCCCATACACTCGGCGTCTGTCCATTCAAATATGGTGGCAAACCCTTTTTCTACTTCCTCCGCTTTAATAAATCTTATCAAATTAGGGTGCGCTAAATCCTGATAAATTGGAACGGCCGATTTCAGCCTTGCGATAGCATCTTCGGGTTTGCCGGAGTATTGCTCTGTCGGTGCGCCGGCAAATTTTATAAAGTATTTCTTATCAGCGTTCTTTACGCCAAAGCAAATATTGCCCGAATCTTGATCGTCATAAATCTTGAAAACCTCACCATATTGCTTAATGAAAGAGAAATCAAAGGGCGATTTTAGTTTGTATGGAATATTATTTATGTACTGAATACAAAAATCTTCCAAATACCAAATCGGTACAGGATTATTCATGTTGTCAAACCAAGTTAGAACATTTTTTGCCTGATTTTTCATAACGGTA
The DNA here is from genome assembly GCF_037027555.1 of Halalkalibacter kiskunsagensis. Taxonomy (NCBI): domain Bacteria; kingdom Bacillati; phylum Bacillota; class Bacilli; order Caryophanales; family Bacillaceae; genus Halalkalibacter; species Halalkalibacter kiskunsagensis. Next base: position 18,980 of record NZ_JAXBLX010000062.1, read on the forward strand.
ACTTCATCTTCTCCGAAAGGGATTGCCCAAGATATTGAAGACAGTGTATTGCTGCTTATATAAAAAGCCAAAAGTGCGAAAAACTCTCCAGACGGTCTGCCGTTAAAATAACCGTTAAGCTGCCCTGTGGCAAAGTGCGGACTGACAGTAGCACTCCACACAATGCGGTTAAACTCTTCCCACGGGTCACCATAGTCACTGCGGTTGAAATCGATGATGCTCAGCTCTCCTTCCGGCGAAATAATCATATTTCCCACATGATAATCGCCGTGCTGAAAGCATTGCGGCCTGCCGTCAAGGAGGTGTCGATTCGCCTCAATATAAAAAATGAATTTATCGGCATAATCTATTTTTATGCCACAGTTATTCCAGTTTTTGATTTTGCTGTCTGCTTTACGGTTAAAACGTGTTTCCCATTCTTCTTTCTCATTTGTTGCAGGAATAGTGTGGATTTCCCTCAATATTCGCCCCGCTTTCACACCGAGTGAATATTGCTCGGCTCGAGTCATTTTCAGTAATGCAATTTCAGCATCTTCACCGTCGCACCATACAAATAGCGAATACATACTTTTACCGTTGTTGCAAATCCCAAAATCTACAGGAAGCGACATCGGTATACCGCATTCGGCTAACCGTTTCATTATTTTAAATTCGCATTTCTTCTTGTCATACTCTGAAATATCGGCTATCCGAAGCAGCATCTTTTCGTTCGTCACGGTTTCAATATAATATTTTTTGTCGCTCGACCAGCCTTTATATATTGGTTTAATTTTTTCAAATGTTGCGTAGTTTTTGATATCGAACATGATTTTACCTCCCTTTTTTTCAAATGAAAAATTCATCAATATTACGCACACGTGGTATTTATAACGGCACCATTCACAACTTAACTACTGTATGATTTAGCAAAATCTTATTCATTTCTGCTCAATAGCTCGATTTTAATGTTTCATATTGTATTGCGTAAACTTGCTGTCCTATTGCTTATTTTGTGGTTACGCATCCCCTCAGTCGCTAGTTTCTGGTTCTACCACTAAAAGAAGCTTGAGTTAATTCTCAAGCTCTTTTTTATGCGATAAACAGTTTGTCTTGTAATAGCATATTCTTTCGCAATTGCTGTAATCGAAGTTCCGACTTTTAGTTTTTCAACGACTTGCTGATAGATGACTCATTTTTGAGGATTTTTGGCCGTTGCTGAATACAACTTAGGTCTTCCCTTATAAACTCCATTTTTTATTGCAAGCTAAATTCCTTGGGCTTGTCTTCTTTTAGATTCTGTTCGCTCTTGCTCAGAAATCATGGCCAAGATTTGAACAATCAAGTCTTTTATGAATCTATCTAATAAAGGATTCCCAATTGCTCAGCCATGATAGGTAAACTTGTAATAAGTAGTTTTACATTTTTGTCCTTTAAATAATTGACCGTCTTAATCACTTCATCATAGTTCCTACCTAATCGGTCGATTGCTTCCACTATAAAACTATCTTCTTCTCGAACAAAAGCCAATGCTTCTTGAAAAACAGGACGTTGACACCCCCACCCCCTCTAAAAAAAGCGTCTCTGCTTATTACATAAATGTGCCCGATTGTTGAAGATCAAAGGCTGAAATAGAAAATCCTTTAAATTGAGACCATTTAGGTACAAATCCAGCAACTTTAGGATTCGTAATAATAAACATATCAAAAACCCCCTTATTAAAAACGTCCGATTCTGAAATTATAAAAATCAAATTTTATTACTCCACTCCTGTTCAAGTACACTATATAATAAAGAGTCGCGCCAACCTTCTTTAATTAACAAGTCTTCACGAATTCTTCCTTCCTTGGTCATACCGATTTTTTCTAATACCCTTGATGACCCGATATTTCTAGGGTCACAAGTAGCATATATGCGATGAAGTTTGAATTCACTAAAACCGAATTCAACTAATAGTCTAGCTACCTCTGTCCCAAAACCATTTCCCCAATAGTTTGGATTTACAATGTATGCAATCTCTCCGGTTCTATTATTGAAATCTCTAATGTTAAACTCTCCAACCCCAATCATTCTTTGATTTTCTTTATTAACTATGGAAAATACAAATCGTGTTCTTGGGTTTTGTGAAGCATGAATGAGAACTTCTTCTACAAATACTTTAGAGTCTTCCTCGGTATTTGGACCCCACGGCTGATATTTACAAACTTTTTCTTGGGAGGCGTATTCATGTACATCGACCCAATCCTTTTCGTTAATTTCCCGTAAATAGACCCTTGTACTTGTTAATTTTTTTGTATTCATTTTAGTCACCCATTGAAATACAATTATTATTAATAAATTCTTTGTTCTTTTCCCAAAAAACTTATTCTAGGATGGCGCCCGATTGTTGAAGATCAAAGGCTGTTGAAGCTAGCTCACACTTATTGAAGTCTAGCAATCATTAATTGAAGAAGATTTTACTATTTCTTCTCAGCAATTACATACACATAATCACCTAAATCGCTACTATATTTATTTAAAACTTCTTCTATTCTTTTAGTTTCAATATCCTCTTTTAGTTTACTACAACCTTCTTCAACTTCTTCATTTGAAGCTAAATTTGCGAAAGTAGAAATTCCTGAGCGTACCTTTTCATCTAAATACATTTTAGGTTCATACTTACCACTATAAAGGAAAAAATCCTCTAAATTAGGTTGTATTAAGAACGTTTCATGACCAATGATATTAAATCCAGCTCTTTTTAATTTATCGCTGACTTCTACTACATTCGGCATTTGATTGGCGGAGACTTCAATGGCTTTTGGAAAATATTCTTTAAGCCAATAATTATTCATCTGTTCAGGGGATGAAGTAAAAATGACAAATCTACCTTTATCAAGCACTCTAAAAACTTCTTGAAATGGTGTCAAAAGGTCATCAAAATGATGAATTGCTAATGTACAGGTTACTCCTTCAAAGGTGTTACTCTCATATGGGAGTTTGTTTACATCTGCTACTCCCCAATTTATTGTCTTTGATTTCCCTCTTGCTTTCTTAATCATTTCTTTAGAAATATCGCTTCCAGTCATAAGTAAACCCGTATTTTCTAAAGCAACCGTATAATTACCCGTTCCACAAGCAATATCAAGTATTTGGCTTCCATTGGATACTTGTAAATGATTTCGTGAACGTCTTGTAATTTCAGGGTCAGCTTTACGAGTAATATCATAAGCTAAACCAATATTATCGTATAAAGTTGTCATCGCTAAAACCCTCCATTTTCCAGTTCCCTTTAGGTTAATTTTACCATTTATTTTCTGTTTCTTGTTAAACTAAACTCCCGTTAAGTACATTACTTCACAATCCTCTCAGTATAGCTTAACATAAATATCCAATTTCCTTATTGAGTGATATTCAAGAAAATGGCCTTTTCATGAAGAAAGACGCTTTCCTTATTTCAGAAAAGCGCCCTTTAATTGAATAAGGATACATCAGTTTATCATTGATTTTTCTTCTCTAATTCTAATTGAGTAACAATGGAAGATACTAATGTACTCAATGGGTTAATAATAGTCTTAGATGTTTTATACTCAACTTGCTGAGATGCATCAACCATAGATAATTGAGCAACGGAGATAACTTTCTTTTCATCTTTAATGATTTGATTTAAGAACTTGGAAATTTCTTGATTGTATTCTTCTTTTAGTCCTTGCATTATCAATTCAAAAGTATTATTTATAACAATAATCTCTATATCTAAAAATTTTTGATGGTTATTAGCATAATGTTTAAGACGTTCCACTGTACCTTCAACAGTTGCAGGATTTGTAAAAAGAATTGTCTGAGGTTGCTGTATATCGCAGATGAATTCAAAGAATGGTTCATCGATTTTAATAATTGGCACTGATATTGAGAGTTGGTCTTCCTGAAAAATTGCAATATAGTTTGTGCAAGTAATAAGGATAGCATCAACATTACATTGAGCAATCCATTCTATTTGCTCTTTAGCTTTATTTTGAGCATCTGATTCTTGGTAATTTTCATCTAATGTAACTCGATACATTAATGCTGGGTCAACAAAATGTATTAATTCAATGTTAAATGGAGAAAGTGCATTTTCTATGTATTCTATATTCGAATAATGGGCGTGTAAGCATCCTAATCTTTTTCTCAATTCCATTCCACCTCTAATATATTTCTGATTATTCTATCAGTATGTGAATCCAAATGTCTATTAAAATTGAGAAAGAGACCTTTCCTCTTATTACATTAAATGGCACTTTTCATGAAGAAAGAGCACAATTCTTATTCCAGAAATGCGCCCTTTAATTGAATAAATAAAAATTGATTACACACATACTCATTGAATAAAAAAGGATTTTGCATGAAGGTAGCTATACTTTCTGTAGATGAGTATTTTTGAAATCACTTGAATACTTTAATCCGTAGCCTATAGTTCGATCCATACCAATATGTGCTACCCAAGTGATACTTAATGCCAGCATTAAATTTTGTTCTAGAATCATACTAAAAATGATCAAAAATAACGGTAGTATATATGTGTGAAAAATATTATAAATTTTTGACCCAATTTTATTATTAACTATATAGCCAAGCATAGACAGATCTGGCACTAATAAAAAAAGGAAAAACACCCACCAACTAACTCCTATTTGATTATAGAAATATAGAGAAGTAATAAACACAACCAACCCTTCAATATGTAATAATTGTTTGCTCAATACATAAACCTCCTTCATTTTTATAACTGTTATACGGAAAAAAATAACCTTTGTTTCATCTTATAAAACTCCCTTCCTCCTACCTTTTATTTGATAGTCTTTAAATAAAACAGGCGTAATTCTTCTTAAAGAATTGCGCCCGTTAGCCATCCATGCAGCGCAAAATCGGCGCTGCACCACAGGGAATGAAAATGGTTAGGAAGTGGCAATACTGATACTGACCTTAATCCAGTCAATACTAATCCATAGACTTATTAATTAACGCTCTCCTCTTTTTTTTACAGATTGATCAGGGTCTTAGTGGAATAACTAAAAGTCATTTTCTACAATTTGTTCTTCTGATATTACTTGTAATCCATTTCTTTTAAGTAACGCAGAAGTAACTCCATT
>NZ_JAXBLX010000063.1:0-23795 GCF_037027555.1 Halalkalibacter kiskunsagensis
CTAGGGTACCAAAGTCCGGTAAGTTATCGAAACTTAGCCCTTAAAAAGATTGTTTGATTTAGTGTTGACATACCAAATTTAGTAGGAACCAATTTATCTTGTTTTCCCTTATAATTAAGGTAGAAGAAGGAGGCTTTCAATTTAACATTCTTCATTTGGTAAATTAGACAAAAGTGGGAAACGTGGTATCCTAATGGTATAACATTGGAAATATTGTATTTGGAGGATTTGTAATGAGTTTCACTACTATCATTGTATCAATGATCTTTATATTAAATACAGCTTTGGCTATTATGATTATCTTTTTAGAAAGGCGTAATGTCAATTCGATTTGGATGTGGGTTCTAGTTTTAACTTTGATTCCGTTAGCTGGGTTTTTCCTATATATTATATTCGGGCGTAACTTGAGTAAGTCAAAGTTATTTAGGTGGGACGAAGAGAGCTACCATTTAGTGAAGGAATTAGTGTCAACCCAATTAACGTCACTAAGACAAAATGAGATAGACATTCGTGATCCGGCGATTCAAAAGTATAAAGATTTTATCATTATGAACTTAAGCAATAATGCCGCGCTTCTTACGCAGAATAACAAAGTGAAGGTGTATTCTGATGGTAGTGAGAAATTTAATGCTTTGCTTGATGATATTAATAATGCAACGAAACATATACATATATTATATTACATTATTCGTAATGACGAACTAGGTAACAAACTAGCTGATGCACTAGCTGAACAGGCTCGAAAAGGAATTGAAGTTCGAGTATTGTATGATGACTTAGGTTCACGAAGCTTAAGCAAAGCGTTTATTCATAAAATTAAATCAGCAGGCGGAGAGATTGAAGCATTTTTCCCTCCAAGAATTCCGCTAATCAATTTAACGATAAACTTTAGAAATCACCGAAAGCTAGTTGTGATTGATGGGGAAATTGGCTATATCGGTGGGTTTAACGTAGGGGATGAATACCTAGGATTACACGAAAAATTTGGTTACTGGCGTGATACACATTTACGAATTATGGGAGAAGCAGTAAATAACATTCAAACTCGCTTTATCCAAGATTGGAACCAAGCTGCTAGAAAGGAATTAACGGTAAAAGATTATCGTATGTCTTTTACGAAACAGTTCGGTCAATGCGGAATTCAGATTGTGTCAAGTGGACCAGATTCACAACTTGAACAAATAAAAAAAGCATACATCAAAATAATCTTGTCAGCTAAAGAGTATGTTTATATACAATCCCCTTATTTTATACCAGATGAAAGTTTACTGGATGCTTTAAAAATAGCATGTTTTTCAGGACTAGATGTCAGAATTATGATCCCTAATAAACCTGATCATCCATTTGTCTATTGGGCAACGTACTCCAATATAGGTGAGTTATTAAAAATCGGTGCGAAAGTGTATATTTATGAAAATGGCTTTCTTCATTGCAAAACGATCGTATCAGACAATAAGATCGCTTCAGTTGGGACAGCGAATATAGATGTACGTAGTTTTCGTTTGAATTTTGAAGTGAATGCATTTTTATATTCAACTGAAGAAGTAACTGAGTTAAAGAACTTGTTTCATGAAGACATGACACACTCCACTCAGTTAACGTTAGAGCAGTATGAAATGCGCTCTAAAAAGATACGTTTTAAAGAATCGGTATCAAGGTTGTTCTCACCTATTTTATAGAAGTTATCAGAATGTTTTCCTTTGCAATAAGAGTAAACACTGTGGTGAGGCAATCGTTGTACACGCATAGAGATTGTTCAAAAGCCTAGCACTACGCTTTTGAACAATCTCTATATGTAGAATGGATGTGAGGTGATCTCTCTGTTCTTAAAACCCTTTGAAACAAAACAAATGTTTGAGGCCATTTTAGAAAGCATAGATGAAGCAATTCATGTTGTGAATTCAGAAGGAATAACCATTTATTATAATCAAGTAGCTGCATCAAATGATGGAACAACAATTGATGATGTACTTGGCAAACATGTACTCGATGTATTCCCTTCTTTAAATCGCCAATCGAGCACGTTATTAAAAGTAATGGAAAATGGCAAGCCGATTTACCAACAGTCGCAAACATATAAAAATATAAAAGGTCAACTGATTGATACTGTTAATACAACTTTACCGATAACGGTTGGGAAAAGAATTATTGGGGCAGTGGAAATTGCAAAAGATTTATCAACTGTCAAGAAATTATCTCAATCGCTTCTCGAGTTACAAGGTAAAGTCAATTATCAAAAGTCAAAGCCTGTTTCCATCACAGGGGCAAAATATCATTTTGATGATATTATTACGGAATGCCCTGAAATGAAAAAAGTGAAGGATTTGGCAAAAAAAGCGGCTCAAACGTCCTCGCCAGTAATGATTTACGGGGAAACAGGAACAGGGAAAGAGTTATTTATTCAATCAATTCACAATGCATCACCAAGACATAAAGACCAATTTATCGCCCAAAACTGTGCATCCCTTCCTGCTTCATTATTAGAAAGTACATTATTTGGGACAAAAAAAGGTAGCTTTACCGGTTCTGTTGATCGACCAGGTCTGTTTGAACTTGCCCATAGGGGGACATTGTTTTTGGATGAGATTAATACAATGTCTCTTGAATTTCAAACAAAGCTGTTACGAGTCCTTGAAGATGGAGTCATTCGCAGAGTAGGAGGGACAGATTCTTATTTAGTTGATGTTCGAATGATTGTCGCAATGAATGAACACCCACTAACGTGTATTGAAAAAGGACAATTACGAACTGATCTCTACTATCGATTAAATGTCATCTTCATAGAGGTTCCCCCACTAAGAGAACGGATAAGCGATATTCCTTTATTAGTTCAACATTTCATCAAAAAATATAATTATACGTTTAATAAATTGGTTGTAGGGATTGAGGAAAATGTCTTGAAGAAACTTAAACATCATCAATGGCCTGGCAATGTTCGAGAGCTTGAACACACGATTGAGTATGCTATGAATATGGTAGATTGTGACACAATTACGATCGAGCATTTACCTCTCTACATGCAAGAGTTGAGTGATGAACTAGTTAGCAAAGAACACAAATCGTATTCACTGAAGTCAACACTGGAGAAAACTGAAATGACACTTATTAAAGAAGCATTAGCTAATTCAGGTAATAACGTCCTTCATGCAGCTAAGAAATTAGAGATTCCTAGACAAACACTCCAGTATAAGATGAAAAAATATAATATGATTCTTGGAAACGGTGAATTACTGTGAAGGGAGGCTTAACATGAGAGAGACTGAAATCAAAACAGTGAAAACAGGACAATATACAGCTCAATTAATTTATGACTATTTTAACGAACGACTTCGAATTGATGATTATAAAGGAAATGTTGACAAAATAATCGAGAATATTGAAGAGGTAATCAAGAAAGAGCAATTTACGAAAGTAATCATCCATGCAAAGCCTGAGCATTTCGAACAATTGCTTTCATTTGGGTATCAACTTGAGGCGGTATTTAAGGGTTTTAGAAACGGGGCAGATTGTTATGCCATGGCACTATACAAAAAAAATGAACGTCGTATTAGTACAGATTGGGTGAAAGAAGATGAGATCCTTACATCTGTTTATATGAAAGGACGCAATAGCAAACAAAAGACTATTCCTGATACGTATGAATTTAGAAGAGCAACAGAAAAAGATGCCGTTAAACTAGCTACAATTTATGACACCGTATTTGAAGTGTATCCTACACCAATGAATGAACCTGATTACGTAAAGAAAATGATGAAAAGCGGCTCTATCTTTCATATTGTTGAATACAACCAGGAAATTGTAAGTGCAGCATCAGCAGATATAAACAAAACATTTCATCACGCAGAGCTTACAGATTGTGCTACTTTACCTGAACATAGAAAATATGGCTTTATGAAAAAATTGCTTTCTGAACTAGAGAATGAATTAAGAAATGAACAAATATTTTATGCATTTTCAATCGCCCGATCCTTATCATTTGGAATGAATGCAGTCTTTTATCAACTCGGTTATGATTATACAGGGAGAATGACGAACAATTGTTATATTTATAATAAATTAGAGGATATGAATGTATGGGTTAAAGATTTATCAAAATAAGCTTGCTCGAGAATTAAACCGAAATAGTACGAAAGACTATGCTAGTGAAGTTGCTCAAGACAAGTACGTTGAACGCCGAAAAGACTGTAAGCCAAAGGGTAAATGGTCTGCTTCTTTAGCAGGTGTCATTGAAGAAAAACTTCTACTAACATGGTTTCCCGAACAGATCGTTGGTTGGTTACAAGAACTACATCTTTCGTTCAAGAACATTTAGCGTTGGTTCTATCTTGGATTGTTAAATAAGGTAACTATCACAGTTCTTCATCATAAAGAAAAGAACGACTTTTGGATACTGGGAACTTGATACAATGGTTTCAAGTCGTGGGAAAAGTAGAGGGTGTTTAGCCACCTTTGCGGAACAAAAAACATGGATGTACCTTGCAGTAAAGATCTCTTACGTGAATTTATTCCTAAGAAGACTGATCTATTTTAAATTACAGAAGAAGATTTAGAATTAGTGTTTGCATTTAATTAATCATCCAAGAAAATGTCTTGAATGGAAAACTTTATACGAAGCATTTTGGGAAGAAGTGTCGCAGTTAGATTGACAAACCGCCAAAATAAAAAGAGAAGCTTCAAGGTAAAGGTGTGGTAGCTTCATAATTTATCAAATAATACAATACTTATTATACTATTTCAAAAAACGAGGGTGACTAAAAGGTCGTTAATTAAAGACTTTTTCAACACCCTTTTTATTATGCTTTGCACGAAGCCCCAAAAGCGGGATTTGCAACTTTGAAAAAAGAAAGCCATTTTTAGTATACGCTTCATCAAGAGCGTTTTCAAATGAATAAATACCGTGTGGATTCCTCTGTAGCCATGTATATAGCGACGGCGAGTAAGCGGACGTGCGAGACATTTTGACGTTGAGATTGAAGGTGTAGAGAAAGAGCATGTCCGGCAGATTCTAGTTGATGCTCATGGGATCTCTCACCAACCTAATCCAGCTAAAAGTGAGCTTGAACCTTTTGGTGAGAAAGTAAGGAGTTTGCTAGTTCCTTACTTTGAGGAGAAACTGTTTATTTAGAGCAGTACGTGTCAAAATGGGATCGCTAAGGTCGAATACTTTTTTTGTGTACTTAGAAGATGGGCGTCTATTTCAAGAAATTTTTTTAGAAGAAGGATTGGCAAAAGTCGCTGTGTTTTAAACTGTTTTTACATTGCATCCTTTATTCCATAAATGTTACATATTAAGACTAAAAAAGGAAAACAATATCATATAAATCAGTTTCTTCTAAAGCTTCAGGTGTAAAGAGGAGGAAGGAACAATAAGACGAATAGGCGAGGAATATAATGAAGCGTCTTTTAAATATAAGAAAAACTCACATGCGCGATAGGAATAGGACACAACTAGAACAAGGGGAAGCAATCATAGATGTTGATCCCATAGAAAATTCCTTAGAGAACAATCTTAAACGAATTAAAGCAGATATGGAGAACAGTGCAGATTTAGTCGTGAGGGAAGTTGTCTTAAAAAAAGACACTGAGTTACAACTTGGGATTATTTATTTGGATGGTTTAGTAGATGATCAAAAGATTAATGATTGTATCAGTCTTATAATGGAGCATTCATATTCAAAAAATGTAATTGAAGGCGACGGTTTTCAGTCTGTTTTTCAAAAAGCCTCCATGCTAGGAAAACAGCAAATTCTTAAAAAATATTCTGATGTTACAAAAGAAATTTTGTCAGGTAGTTCAATTATCATTGTTAATGGCGTTCCCAAAGCAATAAGTGGGTCTTCAAAAGGAGAAAAGCAACGAGGAATAGAGGAACCTTCTTCTCAAGTTGTCATACGTGGACCAAAAGATGGGTTTACAGAGTCTTTAAGTACGAATATTGCCCTTATTCGAAAGCGGTTAAAAAATCCAAAATTATGCGTGGACATGTATACAATAGGGGATGTGACAAACACAGATGTTGCCCTTCTTTATATGGAAGGGAGAGTAAATGAAGAAGTACTTGAAAAAGTAAAACACCGAATTTCTCACATTCAAACAGAAGGCATTTTTGAATCAGGGAATGTTGAAGAATTCATAGAAGACCGCTCGATTACACTCTTTCCAACAATTAATAACACGGAACGTCCAGATAGTGCGGCTGCAAATTTATTAGAGGGGAGGATTGTGATTCTTGTAGATGGAACACCATTTTGCTTAATTGCTCCTTTTACTTTTTTTCAATCATTCCAATCTCCGGAAGACTATTATCATCGTTATGACATTGCGACGATTTTCCGTTTTCTACGCTTTTTTAGCTTTCTTGCATCCTTATTAGGAACGTCTGTCTATGTTGCCGCGACGACCTACCACCCGGAAATGATTCCAACACCATTACTACTAAGTTTAGCCGCTCAGCGAGAAGGGATGCCTTTTCCAATCGTCATAGAAGCATTATTGATGGAGTTAAGTATTGAAATATTAAGGGAAGCAGGGATTCGCATGCCAAGAGCCGTTGGACAAGCCGTCTCTATTGTCGGTGCTCTTATTCTCGGAGAAGCGGCTGTACAAGCGGGAATTGTTTCACCTGGGATGGTTATTATCGTTGCGTTCACGGCTATTACAAGCTTTATAACACCAGCCTATAATATGGCTATTTCTATTCGGATGCTTCGCTTTGTTTTGGTCTTTTTTTCAGCAGCAATTGGCTTATATGGAATTGCGATTATTCTTATTTTCGTGATTGCTCATCTCTGTAGCATGCAGTCTTTAGGTGTTCCATATATGACACCTATAGCCCCTTTTTGTGTTGCTGCTCAGAAAGATACATTATTCAGATTTCCGATTTGGTCATTTCAATCGCAAGTTAATAAGAATAGGATGAAGATTGATGAAGAAAAACAAGGTCATTCTTAAAAAAAGGTTTTTCAAAAAAGGAATAAACAATCTTTTTGAAAAACCTCGTAAGGAGCGTGTTCGAAATGGGTGCTACAAATGGCTTCACTCGTTGCGCGTTCGCTATGAGGAACCCACTCATAACGAGCTTAAATACAGGCAACGGTTACGTACATTGCTTCAAGGGATGTTCAAAAAGGTCAAAACCAGATTTTTTTGAACGCCCTCTTAAAAGATTAACTGCGCTTTTATTCCTCTCTCTTTTTTTATTAAGTGGCTGTTGGAATATTGTTGAATTAGAGAATTTGGCAATTGTTTCAGCAATCGGTATCGATGCTGTTCCAGAAAGTGAGGAATATCAGGTCACTTTACAAGTGCTGAACCCAGCGACAATTGCTAAAGGACCGATGGGAGCCGGTGGGGAACGCTTACCAACAACCAATTTTCAAAGTGTAGGAAATAGTGTGGTAGAGGCAATAAGAAGTGCAGCTAAAAAGGTACCAAGGGAAATTTTCTTAGGGCATGTTCAACATGTGATTATAAGTGAAGAGGTTGCACAAGAGGATTTGCAGAAAGTAATTAATTTTATCCGAAGAGATCCAGACATACGGTTAACAACGAGAATATTTATCGCAAAAGGTCATTCAGCTCAAACGGTTGTCAATACAGTTCAGTCACTTGTATTAATTCCAGCAAATGCTGTAATGGGTAAATTAACAACGAATCAGTCTCTTTGGTCAAGTAATATTGAAGTAAACATATTGGATGTTTATTCTGCTCTTGATAGTAAAGGGAGAGAACCGCTTATCAACGGAATCTTAATTGAAGGGGAGGTTGATAAGGGCATAGGGAAGCCGAATTATCAATACAGCCAAATGCTGGCAACAATTGTTATTGAGGAAATGGCTTTGTTTAGGGATGGGAAACTGCAGCGGTGGATCACTAAAGATATTACTAGAGGAATTTCACAAATATTGAATGAGATTGAAAATGCAATTGTTGCGGTTGATTATAGTCAGAAAAAAGAACATATTCCAATAGAGTTAATTCAATCCAAGACGACGATTCAAACAAAGTTTGATGGTAGCAAGCCAACTATTGATTTACATGTGAATCAAATTGGCAATATTGCTGATGCTTCCGAAGACATAGATTTAAGCAAAAAAGAAGTAATAAACGAGTTAGAAGGGCTTTGGTCAGAAAAAACAAAAGAAGAGTTGTTAGCAGTTATCGATATCGCTCAAAAAGCGGGAAGTGATGTTTTTGGCTTTGGTGACAAGTTGGACATACAGCATCCAGAAGAATGGAAAAAGGTACAAGATAACTGGTCAGAAGTCTTCCCAGAATGTGATATAAACGTTCATGTTGAAACGGTTATTCGGCGTAGTGGGATGATGTTCTAGTAGCGGTCTAAAAGGCCGGTTATTATCTTTTGGAGCAATTTCGAAGCAATGAGCGTAGCTATTGCCTTATTAAACAATATACTAGTGATAATGTGAAAAAGGAGAGCCTTTAATGGAAAAAGTAAAAATATCGAGTTATCAATTTTTCTCCCTAATGATGCTATTTCAACTTGGTACTGCTGTCGTTGTAGGCTTTGGTGTTAATGCGAAAAAAGATGCGTGGCTTGCAATCTTTCTAGGGATGTTTATAGGGCTTGTTTTATATTATATATATTATTATTTATTCATGCTCTATTTGAAGCCGTTAACAAGCTATGTTCAAGATATTTTAGGGAAATATCTTGGTTTGCTAATAGGTATACTGTATATTACGTACTTTCTTTATGGAGCAGCAAGGGATTTAAGGGATGTTGGCGGGCTATTAGTTACATCGGTTTATAATCAAACACCAATGATCGTTATTATGATGTTGATGGTGTTAGCGATTGCTTATGTTTTGTATAAAGGAATGCTCATTTTAGGAAGATTATCAGAAATATATTTTATTGTTATGATTTTACTAGGGATGTTTGGGAATGCGTTCGTTCTTTTATCTGGCATTGTGGATGTTACAAAGTTACTACCTGTTTTAGAAGAAGGTTGGAAGCCTGTTTTGAGAACAGTATTCCCACTTACTTCCGTTTTTCCGTGGGGGGAGGTCATATGTTTTTCATTTATCCTGCCATATTTGCAGTATAAAGAGAAGGCACTAAAGCTTGGAGCGAGCTCGATTGTGTTAAGTAGCTTCATATTAATGTATACGACCTCTTTAAATGTTACTGTCCTTGGTGCAGGATTAGTTGAGACATCAACGTTTCCTTTGTTTATAACAGTAAGTCTTGTTAATATTTATGAGTTTATTCAACGAATTGATGCGATTGTCGTGTTAACGTTATTTATCGGTGCTTTTTTTAAAACGGCTATCTTTTATTATGCGGCTATTATTGGGACCGCAGATCTTTTTCGAGTTGATCATAAAAAGTTAGTTTTACCATTTGGGATTATCGTGTTATTTTTAGCCGTGATTATTGCGAAAGATTACTCTGAGCATATTGAGGAAGGGCAAGCTTCGTTGTTGACCATTCATGGGATATTTGCAGTCTATATTCCAGTCGTGCTCCTTCTTATTGTATTCCTGAAAAAACTATTTAAAAAAGAGAACTCTGAAATCAATCAGACAACCTAATGCGTGTTGTTTTTAGCCACTACTTGTTTGAACAGTAAAGAAAGCGGTCGATAGAGTACAAGAAGTAGAAAAAAAACTATAAATCCATATTCAGGTGTACTCATGACTTTAAATGTAACAAAGACATTTTTCAGAAAAGAGGAATAGAAGTCTATACCGATTGTTTCATTCATGATAAGTACGCAAAAGACTCCTAAAATAAAAAACGTGAAAAATAATATTGTGATTTTCATTATGCAACTCCTCAGTATTTTTACTATTAATTAATATGTGTTATTTGCAGCTTTTAAATCATTATTATCTGACTTAATTTATAACCGTATGGATTCCTCTGTGCCATGGATAAAGCGACAGCTAATGAGTGGACATACAGAGTGAGTAGCCTCTAAGATTAGATGCCGCTGAAAAATAGACAAAGCTGAGCGGCAATGCTTTAACAAGGTGAGTAACTAGATTTACCCTAGCTACTTTATTATCAAGCTTAGCTTGAGGTAATGACCTTGGTGCAATTGACCGTAATATTCTAATACCATTTTTGACCAAGCTATTCCATGGATGACGGATTCACTTTGGGCGAAAATTGCAGTTATAGGCATTCAAGTTTGGTTAGGTTTTCCTACTGTATCTTTACTCGGATATTACAAAGTGTCATTCATCTATACTGTGCAATCGCTGTAAGCGGGCATTAGAAATGAATGATGGGGAAAGTATCAATCTTGAGTATTTTAGTAAAGACTCACTGAAAGAGAATATTAACGGACATTCATTTTTAGGTATCCATTACCATATAGAAAATAGTTAATTAAAAGCACATATAAGTGATGTCCCTTTTAGTTCAATAGTAGAGCCTCTATAGCCCCTATCTTATGCCAACAGCTACTATGTTACGCGATAGTAATGCATCTACAATCGCAGCTAACGAAATAGTCATGTTGACGAATTCACTAGCTGCGACTCCAAATGTTACGGCTTATTCAGGATTTATGCATCACCGTGAAAAGGATGCCAGTTCAAATGTTGATTTATATGAATTTCAAGGTCTGACAGAATTTTTGCATACGAAAATAAATATGATTAATCGTAGGATTAGTGTGAGGGGGTCTTTTAATCTAGATGCAAGAAGTTCGTATCTTAGTACAGAATCAGTAGTAATCATTCATGTTGAATATAATAGTAATCAGTTCATGGTCAGTTCATATATGTATGATATTCTCTTACTATTGAGAGAAATTTACAAGGGTTAGGTATAAAGCAAGTAGTCTTTATCGTGTTAACAATAACATTCTAATTAAATTTCTCAAATATGCTAAATGGAGCTGGGGTAAAATGAATAAAGTTTTGGTAGTCGATGACGATTCTCATATCCGAAAATTAATGAGACTGTACCTTGAAAATAGTCAAATTACCGTAATCGAAGCATCAGACGGAAAAGAAGCATTAGAACTTCTTTCTCATGAACAGGTTGATTTAGCGATTGTTGATGTGATGATGCCGCATATTAATGGGATTGAATTAACGGAAGACATCCGGTCTTTTTTAAACATTCCAATATTAATGGTTACAGCGAAAGGAGAATCACAAGATAAAGTTATAGGGTTTAGTGCAGGTACGGATGATTACTTAGTGAAGCCCTTTGATCCAGTAGAATTGATCTTACGTGTGAAAGCTCTCTTAAAGCGTTATAATGTAGTTTCAGAAAAAGTAGTGACCGTTGGTTCAACAACGATCAATTTAGAAAAGCTTCTAATTCAATCAAATGATTTAGTCATAAATTTGAAGAAAAAAGAGTTTGAGTTACTATTTATGTTAGCTAACTCTCCAGGGAAGATTTTTACACGAACTCAACTGATTGAAAGTATTTGGGGATATGATTATGAAGGAGACGAACGAACGGTCGATGTTCACATTAAACGCTTAAGAGAAAATTTAGTTCCTTTTTCAGACTTAACGATTACAACCGTTAGGGGTTTAGGATATCGTTTGGAGGAGGTTTAAGTGTTTAAAAGGAGTCTTTATGTACGGATTGTCGCAACATTCATAGGTGTAGTCATCATAAGTTTACTTACTTCTTACTTAACAGCTTCTTACTTCTTTCATAATGAAGTCATTTTTGACGAGGAAGTTGCTCACGTTACAACAGGGGCAGCAAAGATGATAGAGATAGTAGAACCAGAAACCCTTCCTGAACTGATTGAACTATTTAAAGATTATTATTTTGAAATGATGATCGTTGATGAAGAGGGGACTCCTTTATTCGATCAGCATTCATCCTTTTTCATTTCTAATGATGCAATCGTAAGTGTGTTTCACTCAAGTGAAAAAGCCCCGGTTATACTTCCGTATAGAAAGAGAGAGGCAACGAGAGTAGTGGGTATGCCAATTGAACTCATGAATGAACCTTACGCTTTGTTCATCCATTTTGATTATGAAGAAGAGATGAGGGGATTAAAAAGAGTTATCGTATTTTCTTTGATATTGGTACTGTTAATCGGTAGCTTGTTATTTTTACTTGCGTCTCGTTATTTTGTAAATCCGATCAAAAAGCTGACGAATGCAGCAAAAGAAATGGCAAAAGGGAATTTTTCTGTACGTTTAAAAAGTAAAAATAAAGATGAAGTTGGAGAATTAATTACTAGCTTCAATCATATGGCATCGGAAGTTGAAAAAATAGATAAAATGCGAGAGGATTTTGTAAGTAGTGTATCTCACGAAATACAATCACCCCTCACATCCATTAGAGGTTTTACAAAAGCAATAAGAGATGAAGTAGTCCCGAAACAAAATCAGAAAGAATACTTGGATATCATTTATCAAGAAACAGAGAGATTATCTAGACTTAGTGAAAATTTATTACGATTAGCCTCACTTGATTCCGAGCATCATCCGTATCGACCGGAGGTTTATAGTCTAGATGAACAAATTAGAAGAACGGTACTAGCGACTGAACCTCAATGGAAGAGAAAAGAATTGCAGATTTCGTTAGAGTTGGATCCTTTGGAGGTTGTTGCAGATCAAGATTTATTTGAGCAAGTCTGGCTCAATCTTCTTACAAATGCAATAAAACATTCCCCACAAAATGGGACAATTAGTATTGAGTTAAAGAGAGGAAATCACGATGTTACAGTAAGCATAAAAGATTTTGGTAAAGGGATACCAAAAGAAGCCTTACCATATTTGTTTGATCGTTTTTATAAAGTGGACAAAGCGAGAACTAGTTCAATAGAAGGAAATGGTCTTGGATTGTCAATTGTAAAAAGGATCTTAACGATTCACAACTATTCGATCGAAGTCCTCAGTGAAGAGGGAGTTGGTTCAATATTTAAAGTGTCGATTCCCAAAAGAAGCGATTCGGATGAAGGCTTCTATTCGTAATCTGATCCAGCTTTTCTTTACTTGTTGCAACAAGAATCAGGTTATATTTATTTTCGGCAAAAATTTTGGCCAGTTCATAACCGATCCCGCTACTTACACCTGTAAGTAAGACAGTTTGATTATTTATGCGCCACCTCAATTAAGAATTTTAGAAGTAAGTATCTTAGTGCTAAGGTATTGCTATTTAACAATCTATAAAATGGATATGACAAGCGTAATAATTTTACTTATTCATCAGAACTTGAACAGAATTAAGGTATTTGTAATAGAACGTGTATATAATTTTCATTTCAATTTTAAGCGAGTTATACCCAATATAAAAGGTGGTTCGATTAATATGTGTAGTCATTATAGTTATTTCGTGTTTTTTTAGTTATAGTAAATCAATTTAGGGGTTGTGAAGATCTAGATAGAATGAAAGTTGAATTAGTTGAACTATAACAACGATTAAAGACGTAGAAAGGGCATAATGGAAAGGAATAACGATTTTTTCAAAAAAAGGTGAATATTGTTTTTTTGGTAAATATATAAAGAATTCACGTTTATGAAAAGATGAACTTTGTTATTATTATTTCTTTGGTTTTATATTCTTGTTTTGTGTATAGCTGTATGTTGTGGAGAAACAGTTATTATAATAAAAGCAAGGAAAATAAAGCGGCTTTGATATTTTGTTAAAAGAATAACTATTTTTACTGAAGTTTAGAAATTAGGTATATCCGCTTGTTCAAGGAGGTTCCTTGTTTGCTACCTAATTCCACCTCATTCTCCATATACATTTTAAGTGCGCGATCTATATTGGAATGGGTATAATAAATTGGCAGACGTAGACACTACAAAGGGCAATATTGAGTTGATATGGCAAGTGAATAACTAAATACATCATAGATTGACTATGGATTTTGTTTTATTAAAAGATAGATGAGATACAAGAAGACAAAGCAGAAAAGGAGATACAATGACAAAGGGACAAGAAAAAAAAGGATGGAACTTAGATAACAGTTATTCTCGTTTGCCAGAATCATTTTTTAGCAGCCTCAATCCACCCCCTGTCCGTTCACCGAAGTTGATTATTTTTAATGAACCGTTGGCAACATCCTTAGGGTTAAACGTTCAGGAGCTACAAAACAAAGATGGCATAGCCGTGCTTGCTGGCAACCAGATTCCCGAAGGAGCTTCGCCTCTTGCTCAAGCATATGGAGGACATCAGTTCGGACATTTTACCATGTTAGGGGACGGCAGGGCTATTTTACTTGGCGAGCAGATCACTCCACTAGATAAACGGGTTGATATTCAACTCAAGGGTTCAGGTAGAACGCCATACTCCCGCGGGGGTGATGGTCGAGCAACGCTTGGACCGATGCTGCGGGAATACATCATCAGCGAAGCAATGCATGCTCTTGGTATTCCTACCACGCGTAGTCTAGCAGTGGTGACAACCGGTGAGACAGTTATCCGCGAAACCGAACTACCTGGTGCGATATTGACGCGTGTGGCTTCTAGTCATCTGCGAGTTGGCACCTTTCAATACGCTGCAAATTGGGGCACAGTCGGAGAACTCCAGGCTCTCGCTGACTATACTCTTAAGCGTCATTTTCCAGAAGTTGAAGCTGATGAGAGTCGATATCTTTCACTACTTCGAGAAGTGATCAAACGTCAGGCCGTACTGATTGCCAAATGGCAACTGGTTGGCTTTGTTCATGGGGTGATGAACACGGACAATATGACCATTAGTGGAGAAACCATTGATTACGGTCCTTGCGCCTTCATGGATACATATGACCCAGCAACCGTATTCAGTTCCATTGACGTTCAAGGCCGGTATGCCTATGGCAAACAGCCACAAATGGCTGGGTGGAATCTCGCTCGATTTGCTGAGGCACTATTGCCGATTCTGCATGAAAACCAGGAGCAAGCTGTTAAACTGGCTCAGGATGAGATTTCAAATTTCAGTAAGGTGTTTCATTCTAATTGGGTCAACGGAATGAGAGAAAAATTGGGAATTTTTAATGAAGAGAGCCAGGATGAATCCCTTATCGAAGGCCTACTCAGTATGATGCAGAAATATCGTGCAGACTATACTAATACGTTCCGCGCATTAACTTTTGAACGACATGAGGATACGGTTCTGTTTGGAACCCCAGAATTTGCTCATTGGCATGAGCTGTGGCAGGCGAGACGTAATAGACAGCAGGAAACAGAAGCATCCTCTCATCAGCTGATGCAAAAAAGCAATCCTGCACTTATCCCTCGCAACCACCGGGTAGAAGAGGCATTAGAAGCCGCAGTGAAACAAGGAGATTATAGTGTGATGGAGCGGTTGCTTGATGTTCTTTCAAGGCCATATGAGCATTCTCCTGAACAGGCTGATTACTCTACTCTGCCTGCTGAATCAAACCGTCCTTACCAAACCTTTTGTGGGACATGATGCAAAGAAGTATTAGGAGAAATTTTATGTTTTTCTTAATGGAGTAGGCACCGATTACGAATATTAATAGTGCAAGATAATGCTGCCTTTTGACTTAAGGTTGCATTATCTTTTTTACTTTAAAGATCAGTTAAACAATAAAAGCACTACCCACCAGGCACAACCCTCTAATGGAGGATTGAGTCTGGTGGGTAGTATTGGTTTAATTAGGGGTAATATGGTAGGTGTTTCCATCGATTTATTAGCAAGTATAAATACTGTAAGTTAGAAAGTATTTTTCTTGACAAGTTTGAGGGGTTTCCTTTGTTGTTCATAATATTGTCATAAATTATCATGTAGCATTTCGTTTTTGTAATTCATTTAATAGTTTAACTGGTATAATAATAGAAATAGAAAGCATATTGATAGAAAGGGAAAGTGGTAGACAGAAATGGAATTAAAACATAAAGAAGAAATCAATAACAAAAATAGCACCTTAAGAACTAGCATTAGACAGCTTGTCGAGCATAGAAACTTCCAACCGATTGTTATAGGTATTATCCTATTAAACGGACTTATTATTATTGCAGAGACGTATTTCACTGGTAACAATCTATTACTATTTCTAGATAAAATCATTGTTTGGATTTTTGTGTTAGAACTAATAGTGAAAATTATAGGTCTCGGTTTTAGAGGATATTTCTCTAATAGATGGAATATATTTGATTTCAGTATTGTCATAGGGAGTTTACTATTTTACACAACACCTTTCGTAAGTGTTTTAAGGCTCATAAGGGTATTGCGTTTAATAAGAATGATTCCAGCAATTCCTGCATTACGAAAAATAATCGATTCCTTAATGAAATCCATACCAGCGTTAACAGGAATTTTAGGTTTGTCGATCTTGATTTTTTCCGTTTATGCGATTATTGGAACAACGTTTTTTCGTGATGTTCTTCCATATGAGTTTTTTGGAAGCTTTCATTCAGCACTTTTTACCTTGTTGCAAGTCGTAACGTTTGAATCATGGGCCAGTCAGGTAGCAAGACCGATTATTCATGAGGTACCATGGGCTTGGGCTTATTTTGTATCATTTATCGTAATTGGAGCATTAGTTATTTTAAACCTTGTAGTTGCAGTCATCTTAAGCTATTTGGGACAGGAGGATGAAGCGCAACTAAAGGAACAGATGGATCGTTTTTATAAAGAGAATCAAGAACTAAAGAGAGATATTCAAGAGATTAAACAATTAATTCTTGAAAGGAATAATAATTAAACGATCATATGAAGTTCAACCTAATTTAGCATGAAAACCGCTTTTAAACTTGGTACGGTGAAACGTAGCGCATGTTAAAGTGAAAAGACAAGTTAATTTCATATCTGAAATCTTTATAGAGAAGTTAGGGGAGCAGAGAATGAAACTTTCCTAATAAATGAACTGGCGCTTACATTCTTGTAAGCGCCAGTTCGATTCCTATTAAAATTGAGATCCACCCATTTGAACTAATCTTTTTGTCATTTCTCCACCGATATAGCCGTTTGCACGGGATGTCATGTCAGCCCCTAATTGAACGCCAAATTCTGATGCAATCTCATATTTCATTTGATCCAATGCTTGCTGTACACTTGGAACTAAAAATTGATTTGAATTATTGTTGCTACTTGCTATGATTAAAACACCTCTTTGGTACCTTTTATGTATCAAAAACGAAGAGAAGTTTGCATGTAAATGTTACTAAATTGTATTTAGGTATTTTAAGCCTCTTTTTATGGGTATTAAAGTACTGGTCAGAATACGCTGAATCTAAATTAGTTTGTTCCTCTAGTTCCAGTTCATCTCAATTACTTCCTGTACTGAAAGCCCCGATTACGAATGGAAAAAAAGTGATGATAAAAAAGGACCAGAAGAATGAAATTAAAAGCTGTTATAAGAGGGGTTCCTTAAGCTCTAAAATGAAGGAACCCTTTTTAGTTAAGTAAAAGTATCTAGTATATGAATAGAGTGCGGCAGATCTATTTTATTTGCGTTTCTCCATTATTCCTTCACAATTTCATTTTACACTATTGGAAGGTTGTAAACGAGGAGGAGTTCTGTGAAAAATAGAATGTTATTTATCTGATCAGTCACGTTACTAATTATGGCTGTTGCAATAGGATACACATTTTTTCCAACTGTTGTTACACCTACGACTTTCAATAGGTTGGCATGGAGAGAAATCTCCGGATTTGCTTTGGTATTATCATGTTTAACTTACTTGTCGTCAATTTGGTTTCAGAGAAACGATGAGATTTGCTAAGAGAAAAAATGTGTTCAAAAAAAGGACTGAAGTTTGGAGGTATAGTGCATATATTTACCAAAAAATAAGAAAGAAAAAAACGTACAAAAGGGGATATTTTAATGATCAAGGGATTTATAGTTAGCATTCTTGCTTTATTTATAATAACTGCATGCTCAAATGATTCAAATCAAGTTGACTCGTTTATGCATATACACGGTTTGGAGTACTCACAAAATGACGAGAGTATTTTTTTGGCTACACATATGGGGTTAATTAATATTAATGAGAGCGGATGGGAATTAATAGGAGAACCTGAGCATCAACATGATTTCATGGGCTACACAATTAAAGACGAAGAAACAATGATTTCGAGTGGCCACCCAGGTCCTCGTTCTGACTTTGTTGATCCTTTAGGCGTGATCATTAGTTATGATTTTGGGGAGACATGGAAACCGATTGCTCTTTATGAAGAAGTTGATTTCCACCTGTTGCACCTAAATGAGAAAAATCAGGAGATCATGTATGGAATTGATGTATACAACTCAAACTTTTACAGATCAGACAATGGTGGATATGACTGGGAAATGCTTGATACAACGGGGTTACCAGAACCTTTAGCTTCCGTACTTTCATTGACATCTCATCCGCAATCTCCAGATTACTTACTTGCTGGAACGGAGACTGGGTTATATGAATCGTCAGATGGTGGTCTAACGTGGACCTTAAAAGAGACCAATTTAAGTGCAAGTGCTCTGCAAACTCTTGACTCTGATTCAGAAGATTTAATTGCCTATCTTTTGGGAGAAAAAGAGGGATTGTTTTTCAGTGAAGATTTTGGAGAAACGTGGGCTTCTCTTAACTTTGAGTTGGAAAGTGATTACATTATGTATATTAGCAATCACCCAACTGACGAGCAAAAGTTAATAATTGGATCACTTAACCAAAGTATTTATGAAACAACTAACTTTGGGGGATCATGGGAAGTACTAGCAGAAGAAGGGCAAAAAAAGAAATAAAATGCTAACCTGTATACTGAATTTAGAATAAGGTTAGCTATAAAACTTAAAAGTATAGGGATAAATGAACAGAGTTTGAACATTTATCCCTTTTTATTTGGAACTACTCATGTTGTAATGGTTACTTTATTAATTATTAACTTTTTCGGACAATCTTCAGTAGTAATCACTAATTATTTCAGTTAATACCTCACTTGTTCAGTAAATTTCATCTAATGTATAATCTACACATCCCATTTTAATAACTATGGCGTTTTCTGACAGGTCCTGGTTGTACCTGCCGTTAATCCCTGATCCTCACTTAACAAGTACCCCCTACTTAAACCTAGATAATGTTTTTCAAGTAAATAATGTAGATCCTCAGCCAAGTTTTGATTTTTCTCATATTTAGGGTTGTTTTTCCCTATAACAAAATAGTTCTAATCATATTCTATCCCATTGATTGTAACGGCTGTTATATCTCTGCGTAGTGCATCCCGAGAAACTTCATTCTTTTTACATACTTTTACGATAAAATAGCTAGTATATACAGGTCAGTAAGGTGTATGAAGAAAAAAGTTTGCTACTACATTTAGATGTAAAGCTTACTAGGTTATTCTTTTACTAATTTTGATCATTTTTTATGAGGTGATGATAATGAAGAAAATACTCGTTGTCGATGACGAAAAGCAAATGCAATCATTACTTTGTTTTTGTATCGGTTCAAATGAGGTTGAATTGGCAACTGCTGATTCTGGAAAGGAAGCACTCGAGCTTCTTGAGGCAAAAAAGTTTGATTTGATGCTACTAGATATAATGATGCCTGAGATGAACGGCTTTAAAGTACTGAAGGAATTAAAAGAAAGAAATCAATTAGTGCCAACCATTATCATTTCAGCTATAGGTGAGACAGATCAAGTGGTTGAAGGATTAAACCTTGGAGCATATGACTATATTACAAAGCCGTTTGAACCGAAGGAACTAGTTGCCCGAGTGAACTCCGTACTCAGACGTGTAAAATCTTTTGTACACGAAGAAAAAAATAATGGGATGTTTGGAATTACTCTTGATCAGTCGCAGTATATGGTTTCTTACAATTCAACTATGATTCCATTTACGAACAAAGAATATCAGATTTTCATCCATCTTTTTTCCCACCCTGGACGTGTATATACACGGGAACAACTTTTTTTTCTTGTATGGGAAGAGGCGGATGATCGTGATTTTCGAAATATTGATACCCATATTAAAAACATCCGTGACAAACTAAAAAAAGCTGGGATTAACAAAACAGTAGTGGAAACTGTTTGGGGAATTGGTTATAAAATTCCGCAACATGAGGGTTTGAGCAAATGAAATTGTCAACTAAATTAAGCTTGCTCGTATTTACGTCCACGCTATTGATCATTGTTATGATGGGTGTCTCCTTTTACATCCTGTCAAAATCATTTTATAAAGATCAATCCCAAAAGGATATTGAATATAGACTTGACGCACACCGCGAAGTAGTAGAAATGCATTGGGGGCCAGAAACTCTTGAACATGTTGTCATAATGGAGAGTAGGAACCCTGAGAATACATTTATTGTTTTCGATGCTGATTTTAACGTGCAAACTAGCACGCAACCAGTATCTAAGGAAATGCTTG
The DNA here is from genome assembly GCF_037027555.1 of Halalkalibacter kiskunsagensis. NCBI lineage: Bacteria > Bacillati > Bacillota > Bacilli > Caryophanales > Bacillaceae > Halalkalibacter > Halalkalibacter kiskunsagensis. Next base: position 20,256 of record NZ_JAXBLX010000063.1, read on the forward strand.
ATCGTTACAAGAGCTGGATTGTTAGTGTTTTTATTACTAATGAAAGAACAGAATTTGTTAATACAATGACCGAACATATTCCACATATTTGGTCATTTGAACCGTTTGAAATAGATGGGGAGATAGCAGGTTATTTATTTATTGACCAAGATACCGGCAGTTTTGAGGAGGCTAGATGGACTCTTTTAGGCATTACTACGTTTATGGGCTTGATTACGCTTTTATTTTCAGGTATGTTAACTATTTTCTTATCAAAAAGGGTTACTCTTCCCATTACGAATGCACGAAGTTTGACTAAACAAATAGCAAAAGGGAACTTTGATGTTCAACTCTCTAGTGAAGGAAATGATGAATTATCTGATTTATTAAGGCATATTTCTTCCATGGCAAGCCAGCTGAAGGAATTTAGAGATACGAGACAACAATTTCTTACAAACGTCGCCCATGACATCCGTACACCTTTGACGTATATTAAAGCTTATGCTTCTTTGTTAAAAGATCAGCAGGTCGAAAAGGAACTTGTACATGAACAAGCAGCGATCATTCATCAAGAAGCAATTCGAATGGAAGGTTTAGTGAAAGACCTTTTTCAATTAATGAAGCTAGAAGAAGGAAGTATTCCTCTGAATATACAAGGGACAGACCTTGTAGAATTGATTCAAGAAGCAACTAAGAAAGTAAAATTAGACTCTGACAATAAAAATATAGATTTATTCTTTTCCTCTTCTGCCCCATCACTCGTTACTAACATTGATCAAGATCAGTTTGAACGAGCTTTATTAAATCTACTGAATAATAGCATTCGCCATACAAACCCAAATGGGAAAATACAAATTAGATTAGAGAAGTGGAACAATGAAATAAAAATTGAAATCGAAGACAATGGAGAGGGGATTCCAGCTGATGATCTTCCACATATATGGGCCCGTTTTTACCGAGTAGAGAAATCACGATCAACAAAACATGGAGGTAGTGGGTTAGGATTAGCGATTACGAAACAAATTATTGAACTCCATGGTGGAACAATTCAAATTGATAGCACTCTTAATGTAGGGACTGTATTTATGATTAAATTATTTGATTCATAAGATTATACGATAGAGGAAAAAGCTGTTTGGGGCTTAGATACGAAATATGGTGTCTAAGTTCCTTTTTGTATATAACTAGTATCTAAGGCAGGAAGAGGTAGTCAATAATTGACTTAATAAAGCAAGGAGGTTAAATGGGAGACATGATGTAAACATGCCTTCAGAATCCTTAATTTTTGACGGGTTACGATCTCTGAAAGTACATTTGACATTTTAAAAGCGAGGATTCTTAGCAAAGTGCCTGCTCTAATATTAATAAAAATTAATGGGATATATTTTTTATGGTAATACTAAAATAGCATAAAAAGTATTAAAGGGGGGGGAACAATGCGAAAAGCTACTCCAATTAACGAGAAGACGGATAAGGAAATTATTGAATTATTACCAAATAAAAAAGATGAAATAGGTAACCTTAATCGTTTATTAGCAGCTGTATTGAATTATCTGTCAGATGATGAAGTGGAGGAAATAGATATTGAATACCTTCTTGATAACACGGAAGGTTTGCGGGAATGGTGGGATCAATATCGAGAAAGCAACAGAAAAAAGATCGCGGAAGAAATCAAAAAATCTCTAGGTGAACTGTCTTTGAAAGAATTAGAAAGCATCCATAAAAAGATAAAAGGAAAAGAGTAGTGAATAAGTAGTTTTCGTTTTTGTGAAGTATAGGGGTAAACAAGACAGTCGATCGATAATTAAACTGAAAATACTCCCTGATTTCCTAACTGATTGAAAAAACAGGAAAAAAATTATGATGAATTCCCTATTCAATATTCGGGATATTCCAACCATAATATAAGTATACAAAAATCGTACGAAAGGGCAAAATCACTGAAAAGTGGTGACGCAAAACTATAGGGGCTAAGGTAATAAACTATGCTAGCCAGTTGCCGAATAGATTTACCTTCCGGGCGATTTATAAAAAGGAGGGTTTACTAAGATTGACAGAATCAAAGGTTATTTCATATGTACAGAGCCTAATTTGTAAAAAGAATTCATTATTTCAACAAATGGATGACGAAAAGTTAATTGAATTAAAACAAATTTATTTGGGAGAAGTTAAAGGGATTGATTTGGTCATAAAGGAAATGATTAAGGAATTTGACCTGTCAGAAAAGGAATTTGAGGGTTTATAATGCTTTCTTGGAGTCAACACTTGATGTTGGCTCTTTATTTTGTCTAAAAAGGAAGGAGTAGTTATAGCAGCTAGTGAATTAGATCAAAGTCATGAATAAGCGGTTTTTAGTATTATTGTTTCTGATGATGAAGACAATCGTCGTGTAGCCGGGCATTTGCTACACGACGCAGCTGAGTTCAAGCATCATGTTTTGATTCATTAGTACTGACCTCAACTATGCATATCATTTATTTACAATCAATGTAAAAATATACATGTACGGTCGATACTGATTAGTAATAATCAATCAATAATAAAGATTAAAAGGCAACCAGTGACTTACTTTTTTTTAGCTCATTATAAAGTCCTCGTTCTTTAATCTCATCTTTTAATATTGAAATAAACTCTCTGTCTAAGTTTAATTTAATGGCTTCGTGATAAGATTCCAATAAAATCTTATCATCTAACAAACTGACCATATCCTTCCCTCCTTTACTTTTGCATATGAAATATATATTTTTTTCATTAACTGGTATGGTAGTATACGTTACATTTTATCTATTTTAAAGGTATAAATAAACCGAATAAGTAAAAAAGTTTCATGAAATTTTCGACAAATTATGCACTCGTACTTCAATCGAAAAATTCATTAAAGGAAAAATTCGGTAGTATAGATCGATCAAAAGGATCACTTTAATACTTTAGATACAAAGACTAACCTACAAGGGTTGGTCTTTAGTACGTTAAACCAAAACAGCTCAGTTACGTTTTTTACATAAACAAGCCTTGAACAGAGTCATCAGCTCTAAAAGAATTAATGGAAATGCTAGTAATGTTGCATCTTCAAAAATACAAAGTGGAATTAGAGAAATTTTTCAAACATTAAATTCTGAAACTAGTTCAAAAGTTGAAACTGAACAAAATACTCGACTAATACAGTTACATAAGCAAATAAAAGAACTTGAGAGTCAAAATAGCAAATTAATTGATTTAGCATTAACAGTATATTTACACATGATGAGCTTAAGGAAAAGAAGCAGTGACTAACTGACGAATTGTCGTATCTTGAAAGGCAGCGTGAGAACTTACTATTTGAAATGAATAATGTGACTGTTGAAGATAGGCAAACTCAGATCGAAGGAACTCTGAATAAAATGAAACAGTAGAAATTAATGCTTTAAATTAGCAAGGCGCTTACACGAATGTAAGCGCCTGTTTATTTCTAAATTAAAATTGAGATCCACCCATTTGTTGCTCTGCCATTTGAACTAATCTTTTTGTGATTTCTCCACCAACAGAGCCGTTTGCACGGGAAGTTGTGTCAGGTCCTAATTG
>NZ_JAXBLX010000064.1:0-23576 GCF_037027555.1 Halalkalibacter kiskunsagensis
TTTCTTTGCACAAAATAACTTTATTGAACATTTTGAGTATTTTTAATAGTTAGTCTAATTTAATGCAACACTAGTGACTTTCTTTATTTTTGCTTATTCCTGTTATTGGTACGTTTATGTCAACAGCTGGTTACTTATCCGCATTGAAAGAAAAAGTTCAAGCACGACAAGAAAAGTCAGGTCAACACCCGTACCGTCTAAGCTATATACTAACATCAACAATTGGTATCATATTAAATTTTGGGTCAATGGCAATTTAAAACGAATTGCTGATGAAAGTTTCTCAATGTATCGAAATCAAAAGTTGACCTTAACAATTATGCGCGCATTTGGTACTTCAATGCTTTGGTCGCCTTATTTTGTTAATGTTGGACTTGTATTAATCTTGTTTGACCTCTCATGGTTTGATATTGGGGGATATGGAATAATACTTGCTTGTATTTACATAATCATCTCTGTAATAATGTTTAAACAGATCTCATTTAAGGATGACCCGATTGTTGAACGAATGGCAAATGAAGTATCTTCAACAACTCAGTCATCGCTAGTTCCTTTTATCTCATTTTGTCTTGTATTAATCAGCCTTTCATTTCTACTTGATTATCTATTAGACGTAAAGATGTTAACGATTGTATCTCTACTAGCGGTCTTATTGCCTTTTTTGTGGGCTCTGTTTACAAGAATTTTAAAACCATTTACACAAGATGTTTCAAAACAAGTCCAATCCTCATTTATTCGGCTGAAAAATGAACTAGCGGTTTTTATTAGTGCAGGGTACCTTGGAATGGCCATGTCCTTTACAGACATCGGTACCTTTTTATCTATTATTTTGTTTAAGGCTTCATTAGGTTCCGTTTTTTTGCTGAGCCTTTTCTTAATTATTCTGGCAACACTCCTCTCTCAAATAGGAGTACACCCGGTCATTATTGTGATTGGAATCGGCAGTGCATTAACTCCAGCTAAATTTGGAGTTAGTCCTGAATACTTAGCGTTGGTCCTTTTGCTTGCTTGGTCGGTTTCAACTCAACTCTCACCATTTTCTGGCCAAGTGCTTATGGCTTCCAAATTAATGGATAAATCAACAAGTGTTATTGTTAAACAAAACCTGCTTTTTGTTTTGATCATAGGAAGTGTGTTAACTACAACACTGTATAGTTTTTATCTCATCGGCTGGTTATAGATTTTATCCCAAAAGGATGATTTTTCCTTTTGGGATAAAATCTAAGCAAAGAGCGAAACCGCTGCTTTTTTTTAAGGCTTTTCTGAGTGGGGTTCTCAGAAAAGACACGCAGCGAGTGTAGCCTTTGTTTCTTATCCAAAAAGGATGATTTTTCCTTTTTGAATATACTCTAATAGATCACTTATTGGAAGGGTTAAATATATGGAAAGTACATTACACAAACACCTTAAGACACAATCACTATACTGGTTAAAAGATAAAATGACGGACTTATGTGCAAATGAAGTGAAGTTATTTATTAAAAGAAAACGGTTTAAGGCTGATGCTCTTGGCATTAACCTTAAACGAAAAGAAGCTCGTATTATCGAAGTAAAAGCAACTCGCGCTGATTTCTTAAGAGATGAAGTACTTCATTCAGAATATGGATATCATAATGTTGCCGACTACTCTTATTTAATGACACCTGTTGGATTACTTGCAGCTGAAGAAATACCTAAGGGGTATGGATTATTAGAAATCGATGAGTATGATACGATAACAGTAAAAAAAAAGCCTGTTCGAAATCCTAAACCTATTGTATCTCTTGATACCCTTATTAAACGAACTGGCCGCGCAGCAACAAATGCCGTTTTATTTCAACAGTTATCAAAAGAAACAAAAGATAAAACAGATGGGGCATTTTCCAGAGGTGCCTCTGTCCAACTCATAAGTGCAACATGTCCAGCTTGCAAAAAACGTCATAAATATTTGGTGAAATTAAACCAAGAAATGGTGAATTGTCAAGCTAGTAGGTGCAAAAAAACGATTCCCCTTACGAAAGCAAGAGTACATATCATCACCTCGTATAACGAAGCTTTTTATCAAGAATTGCAAGCATTAATGAAAGGAGAATGAAAAAGCTATGAACAATAAAGAAATGGAAGAAAAGATCATTGGCAACTTTCAGCGTGATGAACAAATGATGATTCTCGTTTTTGCACAATGGTGCGTCAATAACGATTTAGAACCTGCTACATTATATACTCAGGCATATCCAAACCAATTAAAAAACCCTAGCCTTCAACAGGCGATTGAGTTAACCGTACCTAAAATTGAATCTGAACATATTAGTGATGAAACACTACTTGGAGTCTTATCTTTGTTTAGCAATGAAGATCTAGCGTTTGTTGTAACACAAGCCATTAAAAATCGTGGCAGATAAATCTTATCATGTAGTCCTAATCATTTTCGAATGTACATATGTATAAAAGATGGCATTCTTAATGGAGGTGGATAAATTGATCCCATCATTATTGATAACAGTCGCTCTTATCATCATTGTCATTCGTTCTGGTTATGTTGTAATTAATATGATCAATAAATCTTTAAGTAGAAACACATTAGACCTCTTGTATCATTTATCGATATTTATTGTTGCGTTATCTTTTTTACTATAAGTAAATTAATCTTGCAAGAAAGAAGGATCCTTTTAACAAAGGATCCTTCCTTCTCAATCCCATTACAAAAGCGCTCACTATATTTGGTAATTCACATTATAGACTGCCTGAAAGTACTACATAGTTTAAACAAGCATGGCTACCGAGTGCTTGAAGTTGAGTAATCATTCAAAAAACAATATACAAGAATTTCACTATGCACGTATATTGTTCCTAAAACACATTATCTGTACGCTCTTCGATTCCGATAATAATGTTTATCTTTTGAACGATAGCGCTTGGCATGACAAACATCACACATTGAAAAATCATGTTCCCAGGGCATGTTTTTTTCACAGTACTTGCACTTTTTCGAAAGATTTTTTACTCCATTTTTCAAGAAATCATGTACACCATCACTAATTTCTTGACGAATTCTTTCCCAGTATATCGCTTCTGTTCTCCTTTCTAATCGATATAAAAATAATAAATGTAAGCCTATTGCTTTATAAGAAAGTTCCAACTCTTCAAGAGAATTTTTTACGATCTGAGGCTCAGGCAGTTCCTCTCCTCTTATCACTGCGATCATTTTCTCTTGCCACTGGTGAGTTAAACCTGGTTCTTTTGAGGAAAAAGGTAGGTGTAAAAATCCATATAAATCCTTCAATGAAAGACGCGCTTCAATTTCTGTATTCCGAATGGTTTCATATAACTCTCGTTCCTCAGAAAGTGTGGCTTTCTTCGTTCCTTTTGGACTTTCAAATTTCTCCCACAGCTCAAAAAACGTACCGAGATCTCGATAATATTTTTGAAACCGTTCAAAAACAGCATTTGTCGGTGCAATAGCAAATGTTTGGATCGACTCATCCTCTTGTTGCAACAGATGCTTCATAAGCTTTATTTCCTTAGTGAAGGCTACTTTCCCGACATCATAAATCCCTTTTCGACCTGCCCGCCCAGCTATTTGTTTGACTTCTTGTGAAGTTAACCTTCTCCTTCTTACTCCGTCAAATTTCTCATTTTCTAAAAAGGCAATACGTCTAATTGGCAAATTCAGTCCCATCCCAATCGCATCAGTTGAAACAATAACGGTTGTCTCACCACCGATAAATCGCTGCATTTGTTTTTTTCTAGTTTCTGGAGGCATGCTTCCATATATCATGCTTACAGAATGTCCGTTTTTTTGCAGTTGAGAAGCGGTTTCGAGAACTCTCCTCCTTGAAAAGCAAACAAGTGCATCCCCTTTTTTCGTTTGTCTCATCGTAAATTCTTTTCTTTCCACTTTAAGAGGAATGTCCCTTGTGTAATCATGAATTTCAATATCATCCGGATCCCCTAATAACTGCAGAACCATTGACTCGGCGTTTCTACTTCCAATAATATGAACTTCATCCGCATTTGCTTTCGTGATTGCTTTATACCATGAAAATCCACGATCCTTATCTGCAATCATTTGTGCTTCATCAATGACAATGACATTGTAATATTCTTTTTCGTGGAACATTTCAACTGTACAAGCATGATGACTTGCTCCTTCAATGATCTTTTCTTCTTCTCCTGTTTTTAAAGTACAAGAAACACCTTCAGCATTTAGTTTGTCAAATACCTCAAGGGCCAAAAGGCGAAGCGGAGCAAGGTATAACCCGCTATCTGCTTTTTTCATTTGTTCTAGAGCATGATGAGTTTTTCCAGTATTCGTCTCCCCTATGTGTAAGACATAACGGATATTCCTGCCACTCGAAGGTCTGTATTCTCTGCCAAAAATATCATCAAGAATTCTTGATTCCTCTGCTTTTTTTCTTTCAATTGCTGCTTGTTCTTCCGCCTTTTTACGTTCTCGTTCTTTGACATCCTCTTCAAAGATCTCTCTATGCAAACGAGCGTCAAACGGTACATCTGCAAGCTTCAAAAGGTCTGAAAATAACTCTGCCTGTATTTGAGAGAATATTTTCTTTTCAAAGTAAGGGAGAAACGGACTAACATATTCTTTAATTTTTCGATCAGTCAGTTTTTCCTCGTACAGTTCTGCATATTCTTCGTGAAGTTCTAAGTTAATGTGCTGAAATGCTTTCTTACTGACAAATAGAGCAAGCTTCTCTTTTACAAACCTTTGATAAAAGTGGAGATACTTTTCATATTCCCAAAAATATGACTTGTGCACAGCGCCAGTTAGCTCGTCAAAAAATTTTGAAACTGTAAAATAATCTGAAGGATTAAACGATCCATTCTCAGTTAGTGTTTCTTCAATTTTGTACGTTTCAATCATTTGATACTTCGGTTTCGTATGTATATCTTTTGCTAATTGCTGACTCACACGATGCCGTATATATAGATAAAATAAATCCTCGTTTTTTTCTACTATTTTTTTTATTACTTTTTCTATCTGTTCTTGTACTTCTAACCTTTTATTACCTTTCTCTTCTTCTTCTTTTCGTTTTTCGTAATTCAGTTTTGCCTGCGTAAATACTTCCTGCCATTTCATTTCATTGTTTAAAAATACTCCATCTAACCAACTAACAACATGAAAAGGGCGATACTCTCGCATTTCATTTCTGAACAAGCGATTAATTATTTTTCGATCAATACCATCAACTTCATATCCTTTCTCGGTTAAAAAAGCTTTCTTCTCTCTCTTTGGAACATCATTTGTTACTTTGTTTAACCAAACATTAACCCATATTTGTTCAATATAAGTGTGTCTATCGGATATGTATTGCTCATATTTAGGCAACTCATTTTTTTGCTCTAGGTAACGATCAACATCTTCTAATACTTTCTTTTTTGTATGTTCGACCGCCTTAGGATATACAACAGCTAATTTATTCATAACGTACTCCTTCAAAGATCTGACATTGTATACTTAGTTCACCAATACAAATAGAGAAGTGTAAGCATTGCACTTCTCATTTTAAGCCTTATAGATCAATTCAATCAATCATAAAGCTATCACATCTCCGTATTAAGCCTGAACCCCTTGTATAAGTAAGACTTTAGTTCGGGACTATACGTTGTCGTCTCATTCGAATCAGAGAAGTTCTTCACAATGATTGTAATTGTTAAAACAATTAGCTATTTCCCCTATTTAACAGATTACTGTTAGCATACGGTATAAAACTGGTTTTATGCATCTTTCACTACTCTAATTGTCCCCCTGTAATAAGTATGGGCGGCAGACCTCCTTTTGTATTATGTGTTCAATAGTTCCGATCGACATTCGTATTCAATTTAATAAATGAGACAAACTAAACAATATATTCTTTAATTAAGGGGGTATTAATGATGACACATGATCACTTTGAACAAGTATTTGAACAATATCAAAATCAAGGGAACGCCGAACCAAGCTCACAATTGACTCAGGAAGCAATTGTTGCTGTTCGCAAAAATGATGACGGTGATTTAATTGCATTCAAAACAAATAACGGACGGGAGCTAGACTATGTAACTGCCTTAAATGAAGCCAAGGAAGGAAAGCTTGCTCATGTTGATGTATTCCACAAATATGGACGTGATATATTACGAAGCGAACCCGATGGTATAAAGTCTAATAACCTCGATAATTTGCCAACATTTTAACGTAAACGCAAATGAGAACTATGCTATGTCGGTAATGGTATAGGGAAAAATAGACACTTGAAAAGATACGCGTGGAAGCGGACGTGGCTCCGATCATGGCTTTGAGGCTACTGAAAAGGAAATATAAACCTTTCAGTAGCCTTTCTTTTATTTACTGTTCGATATCTAAACTTTTAATCGAATCCATATGACTTGCAATCATCGCGATAATAGTACTTGCTTCGTCTTTGCTAAAAATAAAATTAAATTCATCTTTAATCAAATCGTTATCATCTGTTTTCACACGATTGATCCGCTGTAAAATACCATCACCTGTTTCTTGGATTACGCCAAACTTGTACGAAATTTCAACCTCTTCATTCTCAGCAATATAGGCTGTTACTTCAGGCGTTTCCCAATCAACTTCCAATGTTTCATATTCCTCTTCATCTTCAAAATCAACTTCATCTGCTTCAACCTCATAAAAATCTGAGATATCATCTTCTTCGTCGAGGTAATCGTGGAAGCTGTCATGAACAGCATCAATAATATCATCAATGTCTTCAAGAATCGTTCGTGAAATTAGGTCTAAATCTAGATCAAATGACTCGACATAAAATTCATTATTTAACGGATCAAAAAATAATGTGCAAAAGTATTCACGACCATTTTCTTCTGTCTCTACAAAAAATTCAATCCGAGGATGTTTTGCCCCTTTATCAATAGACATATGACCTATTTGGTCATACTTCTCACATATTGATTCAAGATCATCTTGAAGTTCTTCTGTCACTCTGTCAAACCAGTCTAATGCCATAATGATCTTCCCTTCACAATAGTTTCCTTTAGTTGTAATAAAAAGACTACCTTCATTTCTATTTTAAACCAATTAGTTAATTTTCACTCATACAATTGACCATCTTTCTATAGAAATGAAAAAAGGGATTAGTAAGGGACATGTTGAATATGTTTTTCGTTTCAAGAGAAAACTGTTCCATCATAATTTTGCTAGTACAGTTGAGAGCTTTCTATAATTTATTCTTACACCATCATCTAAATTTACGTTCTCTACGTGCTTTTGACAGTCTACTAAAAGTTGATCAAATGCCATGAGTTCCATTAATTTCTCTTGAAGTATCTTTTTATTTGCACCAATGTTCTGAGCGGTACTATTTGTCATCTTTGGATTTTCTATTTCATTTTTGTATATCTTCTTCATTCTTTTTAAATGATCTAAGCGAACTTTCTCAATTGTTTCTCCTTGCATGCGATGCAAGTAAATTAATGTACGTAATCCTTTATGTTTGCCTGATTCAATCACCCAGTATATAGGTCTATTTTTATAAATTCTTACGTGGTCTTGAAAGAATTCATCAAAAAAATATCTACGTAATCTCTTATCAGGAGTTTCCTTCCTTGTTAACCCAATCGACTGTGCTAACCACAACATATTTTCTTCTACTGTATCCTCGCCAAATGCAACTGATAAGAATTTACGTAATTGCATGATGAGATCATCTTCAAAGTAACATTTATCAGTTAAAATCTGAATTCCATGATCATTCGGGATGAATGAATGATATAGGTTCTGCTCCCATTCACCACCTGCATAAGCAAGTCCTTCTACGTCAAGAGAATAACGTCCAAGTAAACATCCAACAAAATAAGATAAAAACGATTTTGTATCCCGTTTTCGATCTGCTTTTTGAATGGTTACATCCTCATTATTCACATAAGGACTTAACTCCCCTTCTAAGCTATACATCTTAATATAAATCTGATTTAATTTTTCTTCATTTTCTTTTGTTTTTCTAATTAATTCTTCTTTCTTTTCTTTCCAATCCTCAAATGCGTTAGATATCAAATATTTATGTTTATATAACATAAATGGATGTTTAGAAAAATCCCAAGATGATTCAGCACTGTCCCAGTCACTTCTAGCTAGTTCAATATTTTCTTTTGTTAACAGGTCAATTTGTTCATTTTTTTCTTTTACTAGAATAGGAAGTTTAGCAATAATGCCGGAACTATAATTAATCGTTGGGTTTAGAATATGTAATAATGTACTAGCCACTTTCGAATTTAAAAAACTCGCAAAAAAATAATAGTCTTCGTCTTCACAAAAAAAAGCATGGGAACCAACATCAAATATCATTCCTTGTGAATAACAACGCACACCAAATTTTTTGGAGCTTATTAATGACCATGTGATCCCTTTTCGAAAATAATAAGAAACATTTTTCGGTTTTGAATTACTAGGTAAACATTTCCCTAAAGAAAGTTTATGTAGCTTATCTTCCTTTATTTCTTTTCCACCATATTGCCAATTTACAACATATTCGTTACTTCCATACCATTTCTTAAATGTTCCACTTTTATTTAAAGGAAACCATTTACATGCACTCGCTTCTGCAGTTTCGCGATCAAGCCCAAAGCCAATCGTTTGAAAACCAACTTCATACCATAAACGATGAAATCGATCATTATTTGCCGTAGCCAAACCTTGTCTAGGTTCAGCGATTTGTTTTAACGGGGTTCCTTGTAAAAAGATGCTATGTAACCGATCAGTAAGCCAATATACAATCGGTGATTCAGAAATTAAAGAGAATATTTCTTGTTTGCAAATATATTTATGCTCTTTATCTATAAAAGCTTTTTCTTTTATAGATGTATTTTTGTAATCTACTAACCGGTGAAATGTACTATTGTAATCGTAAATAGCAACTCGTCGATTAACAAAAGCTGTACTTTGAACAACTTCTCCTGAAATATCTTCAAACGTATGCGCACCTAAGTGGAGCATAGATATAATTGTACTGTTTTGAAATAACTGTGCCCGTAATTTTTCATAACTCGATAGAAACATCCATGATTGCTGGTTAAGCATTGAATAATATCCTTTTTCTTTAGTGAAATACCATGCTCTTTCCATAAAAACAGCAAATAAATCATACTTACTATAAGGATATTCTCTTTTAATATAATCACTTATTGACTGATGTAAGCCACGCAAGCCTAAATAAGGAGGGTTCGTAACAGTAATATCATAAGTATCTGCTAATACCTTTGCTTGGTTAAGAAGTATTCCTACTAAATCAAGTTGCGGTAGTACGTGATAATTTTCTAACGTAACTTCAAAAGGCCTCTTTAACCGCTCCAAATACTTCTGAAAATCGATCGAACTAGGACGTAAGATGGAGCCAAATTGTTTTGCATCTTTAAATAATAAAAGGGTCTGTTTTAGTTCTATAGCTTCTTGCTTATCCTTTGATATTAGCTTGCCGATGGCATCTATATCAAGTTCGTTCGACTCTTGAACAGCAAATATGTTTATATTTATATATTCTTCATAGTCAACACCTGTTTTTTCTCGCGCCTTCATTAACAAAGCGAATGTCGCAAGTTGTGCAGCGCGATCATCAATGTCAACACCAAATAGATTGTTCTCAAAGATTAATTTAGGGATTAATTCCTTCTCATAACCGGCTTCAACATACATATCAAAAAAAAGGTCAAAGGCATAAACAAGTATGTGACCTGAACCCACACATGGGTCAATAAATTTAATCTCTTCTAAACTAAATTGTTTGTAACGCATTTCATTTAATTTCTTATCTACCTGTTCCTCTTGTTCTGCACGTACAATATAGTAATCCATTGACTTCTTTATAGATGACGATGGATTTCCATCAAGCCAAATTTGACCAAGTGAATTTTCGACCATATATTTCACTATCCACTTCGGGGTAAAAAGTTGCGTAGCCGCCGGAATATCAAACTTATTTATTTTTTTGTTTTTCTTTAGATTCGTAAATACTTGTTCCTTCGGTTCGATATTGTAAAATTGATATAACCATCCAATTACCTCTACTTCTCTAAAGCTTTCTAATAACGCTTCACTTTGTAACATACAATTAATGCCTGATTTTCTATCCAATAAAAAATCAGGCATTAAGAGCTCTGTATAGCCTTCAATTTTTGTGAATACTTTAGGGAGAATATAGTGTAAGTGGTTACATTGATTAATTAAGTGTTTTCTAGGATCACTCTCATTATTATGGACAGGCTCATAACCTTGATGGCTGCTGACAGCAAATTGAAAATGGTTTGATAACAATCCATTAACTTCCATATACCGAATAGCAATCAACCGATTAAACCAAGTATATGCAACTTCTTCAATCACTTGTTCATAGCTTTTTAGTTGTAATTCACGTTGCAATGCATGAAAAGACTTTTTCATTTGAAAGGGATATTCTAACCCATTGACTTTGAGTGTTCCAGGTTGTTCCTCAATAATTCCTTCTTCCTTCTGAGTAAATCCAAATAATTCCATACGCATAGAGACTTCATAAAGAAGCTCTCGTCTACTTTGCATTGCAAAGGCTTTTAGTTCAGCTCTATTTATATACATATACTGCCTCCTTCAAAGAGAGGTTTTCGAATATAATCGATAGTCCACCACTTTAAACCACTATATTGAATGGCATTACCTTTATTTCTCGTCATTTAAAGGTAACGAAATGATAAAAACAGTACCTTTAGGAGATGAAGATACTAAATCTATTTGCCCGTTATGACTGTCAATGATTCTTTGAACAATTGTTAGACCTAAACCTGTGCCGCTATCTTTTGATGTTAAGAAAGGATGAAAGATTGATCCTTGTAAATAGCTTGGAATTCCTTTTCCATTATCCTCTAAATAGATTTGGTAACATGATTCATCTAATTTAGAATAAATAGACACTTTTCCTTTCCCTTCTATTGCTTCAATACTGTTTCGAATTAAATTATGAAACACTTGTTTCATTTGTTTTCCGTCCAGTAATAATTGTTCTCTGTGCAAATCGATTGTAATTTCAATTTGTTGATTCTTTAAAGATTTTTGAATTAAAGGCAAAATATCATTAATAACATCGTCCATGTACGTCTCTTTTAATTGTGGTGCACTAGGCTTTGTTAAAAGAAGCATTTCTTCTATAATTGAATTAATTCGATCAAGTTCTCTTAATAACAAAGGAATGTGGTACTGTTGTTTCACCGAATCTGAAAATGATTGATTCATCAAAGACAAAAATCCATCGATCACTGCTAACGGATTACGAATTTCATGTGCAGCTCCTGCTGCTAGCTCACCAACAATTGCCAACTTCTCAGAATGACGAATTCGTTTTTCCAGTTCTTCTGTTTCTGTTATATCAATAAAGTAAAAAATCCTTCCGATAATATCCCCACTTTGATTATTTAAAACAGATTGTGAAACTAACAACGAATATTCTGCATGTGTAGTATAAAAAGGCATCTTTACATTTTGAATAATTTGTTTTGAATTGAAGATCCCCCAAAATCCATCGTTCTCGTAATGGGCAGAATCTGTGGTATTTAATAAGTTATTAGCAGCTTGATTATAAGATATATCGCTGTTTCTTTCATCGACCGTGATAATTCCAACAGGTAATGAATTGAGAATTTGTTCTCTAAATACTTTATCATTTAAAATAGTTTCAAAAGAATCTTTTAAACTCATAGACATCTGATTAATAGAAGCTGTTAGTTGTTTTAATTCGACTTGCTCACTTGCATTAATCGCTAAACCATATTCTCCACTTGCAATTCGGTCCACTTTGGAGACCATACTTTCCAAGGGATTTGTTAAACTAGCACTAATGCGATATGCAGCAATAAATGAAACAGTAACAGCACCAATTGTTATAAAAAGTAGTAGCCAAAGAGATTGATTTATTATGTCAGAAAAATGGTTTGAATGTGCTTTAAACGAATTGTTCACTGAATGTTTAATACCTTGTATTTCTTCATTAATTTCAAATAGGTGTGGCAAATATTGTTCGTGTAAATATTTCTCTACTGCTTCTTGATCTCCAAATGATTGTAGACCGTGAACATTATTATGGATTTTAAAATCTAATAAATCCATTTCTCTTTTGATATATTCAATAGATTCAGGAACCGTTCCATATTCGTCCTGTAAGTTAGTATACGCTTCAGTTGCATAGGAATCATATGAATCAGGCAAACTTAAACCATTTAAAAGTGATTGCTCAACTATATGTTTTTTTATATGTAATTCTTCTTCCCAATGAGTTATCCACATTAATTCCGGAATTGTGTTTTGACTGATCTCACTACTCACTTTACTAATTTGGTTGATTGAGTGAATTAGTATTAATGAGAAACTACTTAGTAGAATAATTGTCATGAGAAGGACTAGTAGTGTTTTGCTGCGATATGTTGCTTTTCCTAACATGTTTTTCATTAGAGACTCCTCAACTAAAACCTAGCCAAAAAAGGTGTTATTTTCGATTTATTTTATCTATTTCATATTCTATATATTTCTTTTCTTTTTCTGTAAACATTGGACCTAAAGGAGCCAGTCTATAAACACCATCATCTTTTGTTAAAAAGTTCGTACCAGGTGTAATGCCAGGCTCACTAAAATAGTCTTTCATGATCGCCACATATGCTTGCGGGACATCATTAATAACGCTAGTTAAAACTAAATCTTCCGCTAAATAGGATTGGTCATCAAGATAGCCGATAACATAGATATTATGTTTTTTTGCTAATTCAATAACTTCTCGATTAAACTCATTGCCTTTTGAGTAGACAACATCCACTCCTTCTTTAATGAGTTTTTTCATCAACTTAACTGCTTCATCTCCATCGTTTCTACTTTCGGCCACTTGATAATAAAATTTAATACCCGGATTAAAGTAGCTAAGTCCCCTTTTGAAATGCGGATTTTTTTCACTGTCCTCAAGAACATCGAGTAATCCAACTTTGTTTGTTTCTGTTTTTAACGATGCTGGCAGAGCTGCAAAATATTCAATCTGGCCATGGCCACCTGGATAAAATGTATACACAGATTGATTTGGGTACTTTGAAGTTCCATGTATCGTTACAAAGTGTACACTGGAATAATTGGGAGCAAGCTCTGTAAACACATCGGAAAATTCACGACCATGCCCAATAATAACTTCAGCCCCTTCTTCAACTGTCTGTATAATGGTTTTCTTAATAAGGGCATCCGTGTTAATTTCACTAAACAAAGATACATGTACAGGGAAATGTTCTTTAATTTCTATCTGTCCCTTGTAAGCTAAACTTCCCCAGCTTTGATCAATGACTTTATCTGAAGTCATGATAACAATATTTGTTGTTTCTTGTTGCTTCATCTCTATTGAAGAATGAAATAATGAATCAATAACGTTCCAAACGACGATACTAATAAATACGATGGCAACAACCATAGTAACTAGTAACATAATCCTTGATTGATTTGATTGTTGCATAAGCACTTCTCCTTTGTAGATTCTAGCTTAATATTACTGAAAATAATAATTATGGTCTACCATAATTATTATTTTATCAATAAAAATTACCGTATTCTCATAATAATCGGCATTAAGATTCCTGTAATTCTCTTAAATTCTTTAAAATGACTTTGTTGAAATAAAAAAAAACTCAAGAGGACCTGACAGCATTTGTCAGACCTCTTGAGTTTTAACAATTCATTTAAAAAGCTGCACAACTTTTTTCAACACTTTTTTATCATTAGAAGTGAGCTTCTTAGCTTCTATTGGAGAACCTTTTCGAGCTTTTTTTGGTGACTCCACAGATACAATCTGCAGATAAAATGGTTTCGTTTCTTTATCCCCGCCTAAATATCCTCTAAGGAAATTCAATTTCTTATTGGAACCTGTAATTTTTCCATTATAATCCCATTCTATTTTATTGTCATAAGTCAGATCCATTTGTTCCTTTAAAGCTAATGCTTCTGAAACAGCTTCTCGAGGAGTATTAAAAAAAGAATTTGTCCTTTTTAATCCTGTCTTCTTAAATCCATCTCCTGCTTTAGCTTGATAAATCGTACTAGTCATATTGGTCATCCTTTCGCGTTGATCTCACGCCTTCTGCTTAGAGTTCTGCACATCAGAAGACCAAAGGGTCAATCCCCTCCGTATAAGTATACCCTTTATTCCCAGTTATTACTACCTTTTATAGTGATTATACATTAAGAATTAAAAAAATAGTTGTTTATAGAACATAACATTCATAAGTGTGAGATAATAATAATATAGATCATATAGAAAGTAGGGGTTCGATGAAGAACAAAAATAAATTTAAACCCAATGAAAAAGTACTCCTTAAATCCACAGGAGAAACCATAACAATTAACAAATTCAGTTACGTACCCAATATGA
Source organism: Halalkalibacter kiskunsagensis (assembly GCF_037027555.1). Taxonomy (NCBI): domain Bacteria; kingdom Bacillati; phylum Bacillota; class Bacilli; order Caryophanales; family Bacillaceae; genus Halalkalibacter; species Halalkalibacter kiskunsagensis. The sequence goes on from NZ_JAXBLX010000064.1 coordinate 14,373, forward strand.
AAAGGTATTCCTATACTTGTGTAGAGCACCCGAGTACGTTTTATTTCGAGGAAGAAATCGACCAATTAGATAGTTAATTGTGTTTACTAACTACCAGTTGACTGGAAATAGCACTTGCAATTTGAACTCTCGACTGCTAAGATGAAAGTAATTATTTTTGTTCCGAATACACTGATAGAAAAAAGACTTTCTTAATAAGTGGTTTTGTCTAGCTGGGTTATACATGGGCAAGGATAGTAATAAATATGTGGATAATCCACGTTGGAGGCAATCTCATGACACAAGGTAAAGTAAAATGGTTTAATGCAGAAAAAGGTTTCGGTTTTATTGAAGTTGAAGGTAATGACGATGTATTCGTACATTTCTCAGCTATCCAAGGAGACGGATTTAAGTCTTTAGAAGAAGGTCAAACTGTATCATTTGAAATCGAACAAGGCGCTCGTGGACCTCAAGCTGCTAACGTTCAAAAGTAATATTCAATAATAAAAGGGCACCTAATAGGTGCCCTTTTTCTATTTTTGGAATGTATTATGAAACCTTTGTAGGTACATACGTTGGTAATTACTAACTGATCTGTACTATATTATCGCATAAATAAAACAAATCACTAATAGCAATAGTGAACTCAATAAAAAAGGAGTAAATGTTTGTAATTTAGTTCCGTTTCGCGGAACATGATTGCCTAATGTTTTCATTGCAAGATGTGCTTCAGAAGAATGTCCTGCTGCTGAAAGTAATAAAGAAAGAGCAGCAACAAGGAACGCAACATTGACCCAGCTCCATTCAATGTACCAGCCAATCAAACCACTAATAATCCCTTGTACTAATAAAAACAGTAATGTTACACTAATGAATTTTTTTATGTCATTCACTCTCCTCTCGACTTACTATTGTATTAACGAGAGTAAAATATGTAAAGCACAAAACAAAAATAAGCAGCCTCAAAATAAAAGCTAAAGTTTTTATTATTCACCTACAAATTCGTTACGACAATAACTAAATATAAGTTTTTTCAATAAAAAAAGTGGCCAAGGCCTATTTGCCTTGGTCACTTAATAAAATAAATATAACTATCTCTTCTGCTTGCTTTTTTGGGCTCGCTCATCAGCCTCTTTCATGCGCTCCATCGCTTCTTTGTCCTCTGCATCAGCTAATTCTTCTGAATATTCTACTTCGTCATATTGACCCTGTTGCATATTTTTCTTAGCCATCATATCCCCCTATTATAAAAATAAGTATATGTAGATAAGCTTCAACTTATCTAGGGTGTAGTATTAGCGTTAATAGATAGGATAATGAACGGTAAAAATTTACAATTTTTTCTCGTGAGTATATAGCTTGACGTTTTCTGGCCGATTTATTTTAGATCCACTACATCCTCTTACAACTTTGAAATGGGGAATAAATCCTACTTTCAACGTATTCATTCCCTTCAAACGTTACTATCTCACTTCAATTTCATCACTTTTTAATGGGATATTTTATTTAAATAAACAATATATTCCTTTATCATTTGAGCATTACAGAGGAAATAACAGTATTTTTGTATTAAATCTAAGATAATACGTGATTATAAAGAAAGAAATACCGTATATACTCGTCATGACTCATATTTAACATGTTCAGCCAATTGAGGGAACTAGAGATTTCCGTTACGATATACTTCATCACAACAAAGACTTACAACAAGAGGAGGAGTAAAGATGAAACGAATATTGATTATAAGTCTCATCCTAATACTATCCTTCATTACTGGATTTCTATATTTTGAAAATAAAAAACTTCAAGTATCAATAGAACAGTCAGAAGACTTAAATGAAGAACAGAAGAAATATCTAGAAATGAAGGAAATGCAATTGTATTACTCGAAGAACTCTGTATCTACAGATTTGGCAGTAGATTATGAATCTTGGGTAATATCTACTACGCTTGCTGACCAACTACATGAAGATAGCAATGGAAAATTCCAAAAAGAATGGGGAATTTTTCTAGGTGAAATCACCCAACAACGTGGTGTAGATCCTTATATTGTATATGAATTGTTGAGAACAGAAACGGGTGGTACATTTGATCCAGGGCTTGTAGGACCACAAACTCGATTTGGACATGCCTATGGAATGGCTCAATTCATGAAAAACACAGCACCATGGATTGCTGAAATGGCAGATCTACCATACGAAGACAAATTATTGTTTGATCCTCTCTATTCAATTCAACTATCCGTAGAATATTTACATTATTTATATGATCAATTTGAAAATTGGGATCATGCTTTGACCGCTTATCACCGTGGCGTTGGAGGTCTTAAGACTTACATTGACAATAATGGTCATGCTAAAAGTGCTTATGCAGTGGAAATACAAGAGAGAGCAGAGGAATTTGACTTATTGACTTATTCTCCATAAGGAATGAACGAAAATCAAGTAGTAACTCATGGTTCTACTTGATTTTTTGCCGTTTTATAGTTTAGTGTTAGATATTTTCATTATTGATTCAATACATGGCTCTGTTCTTCAATTAAATACTGTTCAATTAACATCGTATCTTCGGGATGAAAGATATGTGCAGATTTGTCCATCCAAATTAGTTGTTTTCCTTTTTTAGCATGAATCATTTGAAAATATTGCTCAACAAGTTTACCGTCAACGTGAACATCTTTTGTACCGTGTATAAATGTGACTGGGATGTCAACTTCTTTAGATGTTCTGTAAAAATCAACATCTGGCAGTTCATTTATGAAATCAATTGTATAAATCAACTTAAAGCCTTTATGAAATGAATTATAGACATCCTTCAATGTATAGTCTTTTGATTGAAACATTGGTTTAGCTACGCTTAAAAGTCCAGGGTGCTTAATTTTCCTATCTGAGTAAATCATACTATTGAATCTAGCCTGCCACTTTCGTAAAACTCCCCACTGTTTAAAACTTTCCACAAAAGGTGGTTCTCCTACGAGGATGAGTTCTTTCAAAGCTCTTTTATTTTTCCTTCTGTTTGCTTCTTCTTTTGCCCACTTTAAACAAATTTTATCATTTTCACTCCAATTGATAATTTGAGAAATTCCTACATATGAATAAAATTTTTCAGGATATAGGGTGATAAGTTTCAAACCTAATATTGTTCCCCATGAATGGGCAACTAAAAATATTTTTTCTTGCTTAAACGTTTTTCTTAAATATTCCGTTAATTCATTTGCGTCTGCAATAAACTGCGCAATTGTCATTGACTCCTGTGAAATCGACTGATTATATGACTTCCCTGTCCCCCGTTGATCCCAAAAAACTACTGTATAATGTTGTACTAGCTTTTTTACATTCGTAATAATCGTGTAGTCTAAACCTCTACATGATACTCCTGGAAGCGGCATTGATGGCCCACCGTGTAAAAACAACAGAACTGGTTTTTTACTACTTTCTCCTTGAATTAAAATATATTGTTCTATTCCACCAACAAAAACTTTCTCTACTTTCGAAATACCACTTTCAGAAATAATAAAATCATCAGGTTTCGAGAATAATCCCAATTCAACACGTCCTTTTGTGCGCTTTTGACTTTTTTATAAAAATAATTAGCTAGCCACGTAACCAAAGTAAGTAAAAATTCCTTGTCTAATTGCGAATTCCCTCTTTAGACCTAAATTATTTAGATTACATAAGTACCATGAACTATATGTACTCCTAATTTCCTATATAAATGCATTTTCTTTATGTATTTTCTAAAAGTGTTTTGTTACTATATGACCTTTTTCAATCATATATTGTTTTTACCGAGATGCAGGTGAATAATGTTAAAGGAAAATTATCATTTGAATGAAAACTTAGCTGCTAGTCATTCCGGTTTTCACTTTTTATTTTTCCTATGTTCATATTACACAATCATAGTGACCTTTTTTCATGTATTTAAACGACTGTTATTTTTTCTTACATAGTTTTTTCGCAAATCGCTTACTAATTACTACATAATTAAAGACAATTTAGATGATTTCTTGTACGATAGATATAACAATACAATTTCTTTTTTTTAATATAGTACTTACAGTATGTTCTACAAACGGGAGTTGCTTTTTTGATATTAGATTACTGAATTAAATAGGAGTGAAAACTATGCATCTAACAAGTTATACTGACTATGCTCTGCGGACACTTGTTTACTTAGGAACTAAACAAGGTCTTTCTTTAGCAAAGATTAAAGATATAGCAAGCGTTTACAATATTTCAAACAACCATATGAGCAAGGTGGTTTATGAATTAGGACAGCTCGGACTAATTAAAACAACCAGAGGAAAAAATGGTGGAATTCAATTGGCTGTTGCCCCAGAAGAAATTAACATTGGAACTGTAGTTAGAAAAACAGAGAATCTGCATATTGTGGAGTGTTTTGATCAGAGTAACAATACATGTATTATTAGCTCTGCTTGTAAATTAAAATTTGTTCTTAATGAGGCACTTCAAGCATATTTACGTGTTTTAGATGACTATACATTAGCAGACGTTATTTCAAACCATGTTGACTTGCTTAATATTTTTAACTTCCAGGAACAGAATGCGTAATGAAAGTTAATCAAGAAAAAAAAGCAATATCTATAATAACCAGATATTGCTTTTTCAACTTCTCACACTACTATTTCGTTTATTTTGTTTAACATTAAAATAATCTCCATCTACTTTTTTTATATTATTTTCTTGGTTCTCTATCTGTTTATCACCTTTTTTCAGCTTGGGGATATGCTTTGAACAATGTATAAATGCTTCTTCAACTTCAATAACTACCCAGCGCTCTACTTTTTTTCCATTTTGTTTCTGGATATCGTTTATTGCTTCTTCTGATAGTTGTAGTGTTTCTAATTCTTTATTTTCGCATATATACGCTCTTCCGTTAACATGCAAGCCTACACTACTTTCGAAAAAATCGATAAACATCAAACCGATATGAGGATTTTCCGTAATATTCCCCATACTTGCCATTACGCCATTCCCTCGAAATTCTGGATAAGCTAACGTAGTCTTATCGATCACTCGAACAAACCCCGGATACCCGGCTCGAAAAGAAGAATCGCAATGCCCCCTGCTGTCGGAGGTTGAGATAAATACCATCTCCTGTTCTGAAATAAATGATTCCATATCAGAATTTAAATGATTTAACATTTGATTATTATAAAAAGCAGCCGCTCTTCTAGTAGTATTGTATTTATCTTGAAGTATTTGCTCTCCTGTTTGTCTGGGCATCTATCCCAACCCCTTTTCATAAAGAAATGGTAGAACAATTATCCTTTACAGTTTAACTGAATATTTCAAAGATATTAATCGATTTGTCAGATTATCTAACGTATAACCTATTTTCGAAACGCAAAAAAGTGATCACTTTGCAAATGATCACTACTTACCACATAAAAAGACCAACCCGATAATAAGTATGTACTATGCTATTACCTTCCGCTATGTTTAAACTGATTCCTTCAGAATTCGTTTATTTATTTTTGAGTAAAGATCTTTTCCAGTTTCACTTTTCATTATTTTCCCATCAATCAAAGTGAACGGACATTGCTTACACGTTTTACACTTACCCAAACAACCTTTACGTTTGATTTTCAAATCCGGATAAGAAGATTTAAGTGATTTATTATAAGCTTTGTTTGTTTTGAATTCATTTTTCGTACAGAAATAAACTTTTTCCATCTCCATCCACCTCTTCACCAATGATAATCATAATCATTTTCACTAATGTTATAGTAACAGATAATCGTTCTCATGTATAGTCCTAACAGTCAGAAAATTCTTTTTTTATTTCCTCTATAAATTCTGAGCAGCATTCTTTCAATCATAACTACAAAAAACGAAGATGTTATAGGTTGATAGGTAACCTGTAACATCTCCGTTTCTACGTTACAATCATTTTTTGTTGAGAAATTTCCGATACTTAGCATATAGCTTTTTTCTATTTTTAATTGGCAGAAACTTAAGGTAGTGCATATCATAGCTCTTATTCTCAAAAAGTAATCTATGATTGTTATTTATTAATGCCTTTTGTTTTTCTTTTATATAATTATAGTTAAGAACTTTAGACCAATCATCAGTCCTTTGGCCAATATGATATTTTGATTGCGGCTTTTTCATGACTATGCCTTCGAGGTTGTATTCTTTTACTACTTCAAAGTAAGATTTTGAATTCCCTTCAACCCATTGTGAAGTAACAACCGTAACCGTATCAGTCGGTATTACTAAGTTTAGGAGGTCTTTTCGTTTACGTAAAGCAAGTTGTGTAACTTTTCTTCCTTTGTAGTACATTATATCAAATGCTACATATTGAATCGGGACTTGTGTCGTCGGTTTTTTTGATTTGAACCGTTCCATTAAAACAAAAAAATTCGGTTTATTGTCAACAGCAGGGGAAATCAGCTCTCCATCTAAAATGATTCCTTGCGGAAGCGACATAGAAGAGAGTTCAGGAAACAAAGCAGTCACGTCTTGGTTGCATCGTGTATATAACTTAGGTTTGCCGTTTATATTACTATAAATCAATCTGATTCCATCTAACTTCAATTCAGTTATAACATTGGCGTAGTCTTCTGCTGGGGAATCTAGTTCTTGTAATAACATTGGAGCAATAATCACCTAAATCACCTCAAGTACTATAGTACCTTTGAATCTCTTTAAAATCATTAGTGATCATTTGGAAGTTTAGCTATTAATCAAAAAATGAGGTGACTCATGTTTGTGATACAGCCATCCTCCTAAATCTTATTATTTTTTCAATGAGTTAATAGTTTTCAGATTACTTCAGAACACAACCATTTAATAGGCTCATCACTAGTAAGATCAATCAATGAATCCCCATTTGCTTACGGAATTTTGATTTTTTATTTAATCGAAAGATCATATTATAGTTATTGAATAAATTTTCCATCGTAAACTTATCCTATTATTATCGAGTTATATGGAGGTAAATATATTGAATTTTATAGACGATTTATACGACCGTTATAGGAATCATCTCACTGGTGAGGAAGAAGATGCCTCAATTATTATCAATGGCATTCTTCAAGAATTTAACGACAATGATATAAAGAAGTTGGTAACGACTATGTCTGATCAAGAGCGTTTTGAAATGCTAACGCTATTTTTATTTGAGAAGTTTCGGTTGAAAATGGCAGAAGAAGGAATCGACCAATTCGAAAACCAAGAAGACCTGAAGTTTTACCATTAAGGAATTGGTTATTTGTGTGTATCTTTATTTGAGTGGATTGCTCCGCTTGTATGCCTAACTTAACTCAATCTATGTATTAGTTTTTCCTAACCGTAAAATGCAACTGATGATGACAGCAAGATAAACACCTATATTAAATGTAAACCAATTAAAATACAATGTATTCGTATATTGATTAAACCAACCATACTGATAAATTAACGAGTTAGGCTCATTCGGCCCTCCTCCTAAATGAGTAATAAGAGCATTTGTGAATACGAGTAATTCATTTGCAATACTTACAAACAATATAAAAATGAATAATAGTGCTAATAGAGCCCACTTCTTGGTGAAATATTGAAGAATTTTGTAACTAAACGTACTAATGAAAATTGTAAAGGCAGCATACGATGGAAGAGCAAAAATCATTGGTATGATTCCCACATTCCCGTTTCCCGACATATTTAGAGGATTAATAGTAAATAAATCAATTAAAAAGAACCCGATTATACTAGTAATTAAAAAAGCAGTGATTAGGAATAGTAACTTAGAAAAAGATAACTGAGTCAAATAATGCATATGCTCCTCCTGCTATCATAAGTAATTGTTTTTATACTATATTAGACGAGTCGCATATGCAAAAAGTTTCACTATTTGGTAACAATTCCAAGTATTTCATTATTCAATTTAACTAATCTCTACACTAGTAGCATTAGTATTTTTTTCTATTCCCTTCGTTTTTTCTTGTACGTATTCTATAAAACCTTCTCTATGCAATTCTTTATCTAAAATTTTACGAACATAATAAGGATCTTTTAATAATCCATTTTCTTTATCGGTTTCAATCCATCTTTTTATTTCTGCGCTTTCTATTAAATTTTGAAACCACTCTGCCTCATGTAGTTCTTTCCAAAGCTCGTCGATCTTTGGATCTTTTTTTCTAAAGATATTTTTCTGTATTAGTTCAATAAAAAATGCGGCAATAAGTAAACAGAATAAAAATACTATCATTTCCGTGCAATTGGGAAGTCCTCATGAGTGATCCAATCACTCCAACTCCCTGCGTATAACTTCACATTAGAATACCCTGCTTTTTTTAAAGCTAGAACGTTAGGACATGCTGAGACACCTGACCCACAATAAACAATAATTTCTTTTGAATGAAGTACTTCTGAAAAGTTCTCTTTCAATTCCTCGTTATCTTTCCATAATCCATTCTCATTTAAAACATTCTTCCAAAAATAATTAACAGCACCAGGTATATGTCCTGCGATCGTATCGATTGGTTCTTCCCATCCAAAATACCTATTTGACTCACGTGAATCAATTAATACAGTATCAGGGTGATTCAATCTCTCTTTTACTTGGTTCGCATTAACATAAGCCCATTCATCACTAATTTGTACAAGGAAGGTCTTAGATGTATTAACAGGAATGTTTTTGGTTACTTCATATCCTTTACTTACCCATTTTGAAAATCCACCATCAAGAATAGCTACATTAGAATGACCAAGATGCTTTAGCAACCACCATAAGCGTGATGCCACCATTCCTCCTTGGTCATCATACACGATTACATTTGTATCTTTTCCTATCCCAATTCTGCCAAGTTTTTCAGCGAACTCATTTAAATCTGGTAATGGATGGCGTCCACCATGTTCACGAACAGCCGATGATAAATCATTTTCAAGGTCGATGTAAACAGCTTCAGGTATATGGGCTTCTTTATAAACTTGTTTACCAGCTTCAGGGTTGGCCAACTGAAAACGGACATCAATAATAACGTAATTATGTTCACTCTTTTTTAATTCTTTCTGCAACCATTCTACTTTCACGATATCATCCATTCTTAACACCTTCCTATCAAATCATTTCATCCTAATTGTATAACAAGTATGTATTATTTTTCATTAGAAAAAAAGTTTAGTTAGTTCTTTAATCATTCGAGTGAATTTCATAAATATCATCCCTTGTGTCTCAAGGGTTCCAAGGCATAAAAAAGGAAGTACCTCCCCAAATCCA